>CAXNIF010000178.1:0-4643 GCA_964202345.1 Cypionkella sp. | reverse complement strand
TCAGCGAGACAAGCGTTTGCACCGACCCTTTGCCAAAGCTTTTGGTGCCCACAACAATCGCGCGGCGGTGGTCTTGCAAGGCGCCTGCAACGATTTCCGATGCGCTGGCAGAGCCGCCATTGATCAGCACGACAATCGGCTTGCCTTGGGCCAAATCACCCGGTGTTGCATTTTCGCGCGTGCTATCGGCGGGCTCACGGCCACGGGTAGAGACGATTTCGCCTGCGTCCAAAAATGCATCCGACACCAAGATCGATTGGCGCAGCAACCCGCCCGGGTTATTGCGCAGGTCCAAAACAAATCCCTCTACAGCATCAATGCCGCCGATTTCTTCGATGCTTTTGGCGATTTCGCTTTCCAGACCTGAAAATGTTTGATCGCTAAAAGTCGTGATTCGGATCACGGCGGTTTTGCCCACCACACGGCTGCGCACCGCCGTGATTTTAATCGTCGCCCGGGTAATTGTCACATCAAAGGGTTCGGGCACGTCTGTGCGCACCACGGTAATCACGATATCGGTGCCAACAGGCCCGCGCATTTTATCGACAGCTTCATCCAGCGTGATGCCTTGCACCGATTCGCCGTCAACATGGGTAATGAAATCGCCCGCCAAAATACCAGCTTCTGCGGCGGGGGTTTCATCCATCGGCGCGATCACTTTGACAAAGCCGTCTTCTTGCGTGACCTCTATCCCGAGCCCGCCGAATTCGCCGCGCGTTTGCGTGTTCATCTCTGCCGCATCTTCGGCGTTCAAATAGCTGGAATGGGGATCTAAGGATGTCAGCATGCCATTGATGGCCGCCTCGATCAGTTTTTTGCTGTCCACCTCTTCAACATACTGGCCGCGAATGCGTTCAAATATGTCACCAAATAGGTCAAGCTGCTCGAACAAATTGCTCTCGCGGGCGGCCTCTTGGGCCATCAAGGGCCCTGCCATTTGGCTGGCCAAGACCGCGCCCGTCAAACCGCCCACAAATGCCGCTGCAATTAGTTTTTTCATCTTTGTCCCCGCTGTGCATCGGCGCGAATGGCCCTATGCCTTGTGCTATCATTACAGCCCTTGTGCCGTGGCTGCAAACCAATCAATCGGATCAACGGCTTTGGCACCAAAGCGCAGTTCAATATACAAGGTTTCGCTTTCTCGCGCGGTGTTGCCTGCGTCCGAAGGGGCGAGCAAATCGATGCTGTCATTTTCGCGCCCCCCCATAAGACCCAATGCAGCGCCTTTGGTCACAACTTCGCCCACTTCTCCAAAAACAGCACTTAGCCCTGCCAAAATTAAAAGATAGCCATCCCCTGGTTCTAGGATGATCACATTTCCGTAATCCAGCAGCGGGCCGCGATAGCGAATCGTGGCCGCCCAAGGCGCTGTGACCAGCGCGGCAGGGCGCGTGGCCAATGTCAGGCCGGGGCGGGCAATCCCGCGCGCATCCACTTCACCCGGGCGCAACAAAACCGTGCCCAAGGCGGGCAATTCGATATCACCTTTGGCATTCTCGAACCCGGCAGTTGCCTCTGGATCTAGGGCCAAACCTGCGGCAAAGGCGTCCAAAGTGTCAGCGCTTTGCAAAAGGTCGCGCAGCACCATCGGGTCTTCGGTAAAGCGGCGCGGCAATTGGGTGCGATCGGCAAGGGCGGTGGCCAAATCACTGCGCGCCGTTTGGGCGGCATCCAACCCCCGCGTCAATGTCTGCCCCGCCGCAACTTGCAGCGCGCGCAATTGCCCCAATTCGGCCAGCGCGCTGCGAAGTTTCTCTGCCTCGATCTGCAAAGCGGGCGTCACTTCAGCCAAAATCATCCCCGCGCGCACGGTGCCCAGAGGGCCGTTTGGATGCAGCAACAAGATCGGAGCAGGTTCCGCCTCTATCCGGGACAATACCGCAAGCAATTGGGCGATTTCGCCCTGCCTTTGCTGAAAATCGCGCGTCAAATCATCCTCGCGCTGCTGCGATTGGCGCAGCGCCTCGCGCAGCGCGGCAAGCCCGCTTTCATAGGCGCGGATGGTTTGGGTCAAGGCTGCAATTTGGTCTTGTGCACCACTGGCGGCGTTCAGCGCCTCTACCGCCAAGGCCAATTCATCTGCGGCCCGAGCGGCATCCTTGGCCACCCCTTCCCCAGCCTGCGCCCCTAAGGTGCCGGCAAATGTCAGCATCGCACAACAAACAAATGCGCCGCGCCAATTCATGGCAGTATCAGGCTTTCGCCCGACATCTCGGCAGGCAATGGCAGGCCCATCAGCGCCAGCACCGTGGGGGCCAAATCTGCAAGCCGCCCGCCCTCGCGCAGCCGCGCGCCCGCCGGCCCGCCGACCAGAATCACAGGAACAGGGTTGGTCGTATGGGCGGTGTGCGGCCCGCCGGTGATCGGGTCAAACATCATCTCGCAATTACCGTGATCTGCGGTAACAATCATCGCCCCGCCCACCTTTTCCAGCGCGGCCAGCGCCCGGCCCAGCCCGGCATCCACGGCCTCGCAGGCGGCAATCGCCGCGGGCAAACTGCCCGTATGGCCCACCATGTCTGGGTTGGCAAAATTGACGACAATTAAATCATAGCGCGCCGTGATCGCGGCCACCAAATGATCGGACACTTCGCCGGCGCTCATTTCAGGTTGCATGTCATAGGTCGCCACTTTGGGCGAATTTGGCATAGCGCGATCTTCCCCTGGGAAAGCAGCCTCGCGCCCCCCATTCAAGAAAAAGGTGACATGTGGATATTTTTCCGTCTCGGCCAAACGAAACTGCCGCAGACCATGGGCCGCTACCCATTCGCCCAAGGAATTGCGGATATCGCGCTTGGGAAAGGCCGTGGCCAAATAGGCGTTATGAGCGGCGGAATATTCCACCATGCCCAGCGCCGCCGACCATAAGGGGCGCGCCGCGATGTCAAAGGCGTCAAATTGCGGATCGGCCAGCGCGGCCATGATTTCGCGCGCACGGTCGGATCGGAAATTCAGGCAAAACAGCCCATCCCCGTTTTGGGCGCCTGAATATCCCGCAATGATGGTGGGGGCCAAAAACTCGTCGGTTTCGCCCTTAGCATAGCTGGCTGCTACGGCCTCTTGCCCGCTGGCCGCCGCTTCGCCTTGCCCGTGGGCAATCGCGTGATAGGCGCGCGCCACCCGATCCCAGCGGTTGTCCCGATCCAGCGCCCAATAGCGGCCAATGACCGTGGCCAGCGATGCACCTTTGGGCAGGCTATCGGCCAAGCTTTGCATAAAACCCGCCGCCGAAGACGGGGCCACGTCGCGCCCATCGGTGATGGCGTGAATAACCACGTTTAATCCCAAATCCACCAAAGCCCGCGCGGCGGCAATCATATGCGAGATATGGCCATGCACCCCGCCATTCGAGACGACCCCCATCAGATGCGCCCGCCCGTCCTTGGCCTTGATCGCCGCCGCAAAGGCCAAAAGCTGCGCGTTTTGGGCAAAGCTGCCGTCTTCAATCGCCAGATCAATGGCACCCAAATCCATCGCGACCACGCGCCCTGCGCCGATATTGGTATGGCCCACTTCGGAATTGCCCATCTGCCCGCGCGGCAGGCCGACATCAGGGCCAAAGGTGGTGAGTGTGGCGCGCGGGCATGTGTCCCACATGCGGTTGAAATGCGGCACATTTGCCTGTGCGGGGGCCGAGGCCCTTGGGTCTGGGCCAAGGCCCCATCCATCCAAAATACATAGAACAACGGGTTTAGGGATTGCCATTTTCACTCTCTTTGATTTGCGATGACACTAGCGAGCTGGGCGTGTCGGCGCAACTGCACCTGCATCAGCGCGGCCATTATTGGGCGGGCCAGGCTTTTGGGCGGTTACGGCTATTCGGCAGGCACTGGGCGCGGCGCGCCCGCCTCATCAATGGCCACAAAGGTAAAGACCCCTTTGGTTACTTTTTCCCGCTGCTCGTGACCGCGCCGCAATACCCATGCTTCGATATGCAGCCCCATGGAACTGCGGCCAATGCGTATGATTTCGACATAGATGCACAGCACATCGCCCACTTTGACGGGGCGGATGAACTCCATCGCGTCTATGGCCACCGTAGCGACACGGCCCTTGGCGCGACTGGCCGCGACAATCCCCGCGGCAATATCCATTTGTGACAAAACCCAGCCGCCGAAAATATCGCCATTGGTGTTGACATCGCGTGGCATAGCCAGCGTGCGCAACGTCAGCTCGCCCTTCGGGCTGTCCGCACTCGCTTTGGTGCCTTCGGTGTTGTTCATGCGTTTTCCCTCAGGATAGCGCCCGCCAAATACAGCGATCCGCAAATCAACACCCGCGCCTGGGGCGATGTTGCGGCGATATCGGCCAAGGCTTCGGCCACAGAAGGGGCGATGAGTGCCGCCAGTCCCGCCGCATCGGCCGCCGCTGCTGTTGTTGTCGCGGGCAAGGTGTTGACCTCATGGGGGATAGATACCGCACGCAGCGTTTTGGCATGGCCGCGCAGCGCCGCCATATAGCCTTGCACATCTTTGGTGTTCAGCATGCCGCAAATCAAATGGGTCTCGCGCGGGGGAAGGCGGGCCAGCGTGGCCGCAATGGCAGCGCCGCCCGCAGGGTTATGGCCGCCATCCAAATACAATTCAATTTGCGGCGCCAAATCAACCAAAGGGCCGCGCCGCAAGCGCTGCATTCGTGCGGGC
>CAXNIF010000177.1:0-4643 GCA_964202345.1 Cypionkella sp. | reverse complement strand
TGTTCCGAATGGTCGTGTCCCGCTTATACTGCGACAATACACGGCTGTCCGACGGGCGCGTCAGCCCGCCATGCGCCTCGCCAAGGGGCCCCGAAAACAGCGCCTCGATCTGATCCACCGCTACGCTTTCAAGCTGGGCATCGCGGTCGCGCCCCAACCCCAGCCATGTGATCACTCCATAAAAATTCGTCGGCAGCAGCGCTGGCATGGGGCGGGCCTTTCCAAACAGAAGAACGCCCCCAAGGTTGATCTTGGGGGCGGTGTTATCATGCGCTGGGTTCTGGTGCCGGGTCAACCTTTGGCTTGCGCGCCCGCGTCTTGGGCACGGCCAAAAGATCCCCACCGCTGGGCGGCGGCGGGCTCATCCCGTCATCCACCGCCGCCAAGGGCAGGCCCGCAATCACGCGGGTGATTTGTTCGCCCGTCAGAGTTTCATATTCCAGCAGACCTTGGGCAAGGCGGTGCAAATCTTGGTTCTTTTCGGTCAAGATTTGCTTGGCGCGGGCATAGCCCTCATCCACGATCTTTTTCACCTCGTCGTCGATCAGCTTTTGCGTGGTGCCCGAATGGGACGTGCCGCCCGAGGTGGCCCCCAGATAGCTTTCGCGTTCATTGGCGTAATCGACATTGCCCAAAGCTTCGGAAAAGCCAAACTGCGTCACCATCGCGCGGGCGATGCGCGAGACTTGTTGAATGTCCGATGTCGCCCCCGAGGTCACGTTTTCCGCACCAAAGATCAGCTCCTCGGCCACTTTACCGCCCATCGCCATGGCGATTTTGGATTTATACTTGGTGTAGCTCACCGAAAGCTGATCCCGCTCGGGCAGGCTCATCACCATGCCCAGCGCGCGGCCACGTGGAATGATCGTGGCCTTGTGGATCGGGTCGTGCTGCGGCACGTTCAGGCCCACAATCGCATGGCCCGCCTCGTGATAGGCGGTTAGCTTTTTCTCATCCTCG
The DNA here is from genome assembly GCA_964202345.1 of Cypionkella sp. GTDB lineage: Bacteria > Pseudomonadota > Alphaproteobacteria > Rhodobacterales > Rhodobacteraceae > Cypionkella. The sequence continues at coordinate 3,683 of CAXNIF010000177.1, read as the reverse complement.
GTCATGACCATGCTGCGGCGCTCTGCCCCCATCATGACCTTGTCCTTGGCCTTTTCAAAATCTTCCATCGTCACAAAGCGGCGGCCCACGCGGGCGGCCATCAGCGCAGCCTCATTGACAAGGTTGGCCAAATCAGCCCCCGAAAATCCGGGGCAACCGCGCGCGATGATGCGCAAATCAACATCGGGGCCAAGCGGGGTTTTGCGGGCATGAACGCCCAAAATCTTTTCGCGGCCACGAATATCGGGGTTGGGCACTTGGATTTGGCGGTCAAAACGGCCCGGGCGCAGCAAGGCTGGGTCTAGAACATCGGGGCGGTTGGTGGCGGCCACGATAATCACGCCCTCATTGGCGTCAAAGCCGTCCATTTCCACAAGCAACTGGTTCAAGGTCTGCTCGCGCTCGTCATTGCCGCCGCCGATGCCCACGCCGCGCGCACGGCCCACGGCGTCAATTTCGTCGATGAACACGATGCAAGGCGCGTTTTTCTTGGCCTGTTCGAACATATCGCGCACGCGGCTTGCGCCCACGCCCACGAACATTTCCACAAAGTCAGAGCCAGAGATCGTAAAGAACGGCACGCCCGCCTCGCCCGCGATGGCGCGCGCCAGCAAGGTTTTCCCCGTGCCGGGCGGGCCAACCAGCAGCGCCCCTTTGGGAATTTTGCCGCCAAGGCGCGAAAACTTTTGCGGGTTGCGCAGGAATTCAACGATTTCTTCCAGCTCGTCCTTGGCCTCGTCGATGCCGGCGACATCGTCAAAGGTCACGCGGCCATGCTTTTCGGTGAGCAATTTGGCCCGCGATTTGCCAAAGCCCATCGCGCCATTCTTGCCCCCGCCTTGCATGCGATTCATGAAAAAGAACCACAGGCCAATCAGCAGCAAGAACGGGAACCAAACCGAAATCGCCGACATCAGACCCGAAGGCGTTTGGGCCTTGGCCACAACTTGCACATTATTGTCAATCAGCCGCTGGGTTAGGCTGTTGTCCTCGGGGGCGATGGTGGCGAAAACTTTGCCATCCTTGCCCTGAAATGTCACCTGTTCGCCGTTCAGCGTGACAGATTGCACCTCACCCGCCGAAACCTTGGCGATGAATTCGGAATAGCTGACAGCGCTTGAGTTTTGCGCAGTGTTGCTGCCCCCGCCAAAAAACTGAAACAGGGTCAGCAGCAAAAGGAACATGACGACCCAGAATGCGATATTTCGTGCGTTGCCCACGAATCTTCTCCGTAAATATGCCACGCGAGGCCCGGCGGGCAGATGTGGCGCTTGAAGGTAAGATAGAGATTAGCGCCCGGCTTTCAATCCGCTAAACGCCCATAAAAAAGACTATCCGCCGCAGGTCTGCGAAAAAACGTGAATTTTTCGCTCAAATTAGGGTGAAGTGGTGTGGCAAGCAGGCGCGGGCCTTGCCAAAGGCTGGGCTGGGCGATGAAGGCGGCGCGCGGCAGACCAAGGCCGCGCCAATCATCCCATTGGGCAAGACCCGCAGCGCCAAGGGGGCCAATTTGCACTGTGGCCATGCGGCCTGCCTCCACAGGCAAGCGGGAATTCACCCGCCAAACACCATCCCAAAGCCCATCGGCTCTGCAAGGGCCAAGCGCCCGCCGCCCTTCACGAAAGGCCAAAACACCGCTTGGCTGCGGCAAAAAGTGGCACCCGGCAAGCTGGGTGGCGCGGCCCATAGACAGGCGCGCGATGGCCCCATTCAACGCAGCACCGCGCGGCGGGTAATCTTGCGGCGCGATCCACATGATAACGCGCTGCAGCAATCGGCGCTGCAATTCAGCGGGGGCCTGCCGCCAAGCATCGTCTAGGCTGACAATGCCGCAATTTTCGCGCAAGACGCGCCCGGCCAAATCATCACAGGCATAATCCAGCGCCGCGCGCGCCTCGCGCAGGTGATGGGCGACATCGGCAATCACTTTGGCACGCAGCCCCAGTTTTTCCAAAACGGGCAAGGCTTGACGCGCCCGCACGCGCGCAAAGCGGGTCTGCGCGTTGCTGGGATCGTCAATCCAAATCGCACCGCGCGCGCGTAAATAGTGCCGCAGATCGTCGCGACTGTGATGCAACAATGGGCGCAAGAAAACGGTGCCATCGGCCACAAATCGCGGCTGCATGGCCGATAGCCCATCCACGCCCGCACCGCGTGCAAGTCGCATCAAATAGGTTTCGGCAAGATCATCTTGGGTATGGGCCAAGGCCACGGCGCCGCCGCCAATGCGCTGCGCCCATTGCGCCAACAAGGCACGGCGGGCAAGGCGCGCCTGATCTTGCACATTGCCGCGCCCATCCCACCCGCGCCATTCTAGGGTTTCATGGGCAAAGCCAAGATCGCTGCAAATCTTGGCCACCATCTGCGCCTCACCGGCGGCCTCTGCCCGCAAGCCATGATCGACACTGGCCACTTGGACAGGCAATCCCAGATCATGGGCCAAATACAGCATGGCCATGCTATCGCCGCCCCCTGAAACGGCCAATCCCAAAACATCCGATTGCCGATCAAACCCAAGCTGCGCCAGCTCTGCGCAAAATTGCGCCGCCAGATTGGACAGCGGTTCCCGCTTGTCTATTGGCACCCCAACCCTGCCATTGCGCTTTTTGCATCGCCCTCTTGCACCGATCCTGGATAGCGATTTCCGACTTCGGCCAAAGTCAGGCAGGCATCCACCCCTTGGCCCAGCGTGCCCAAGGCGACCCCAAGTTTCAAAAGCGATTCAGCGGCAAATTCGCCCGCCTCATCGGCGGTATAGGCATCAAGATAGGCCCGCGCAGAGCCCGGCATATCGCCGGCATTGGCCAAGGCTTCACCCCGTTTAAAATGCACATCTTGCGTCAAGGGACTGCCTGGATAGGTTTGCGTGAAACGTGCAAATTCTGCCGCTGCCCCCGCGAAATCACCTGTTTCCATCAAGGCAACGGCGCGGTCGTAATCGCGCCTCTCGCCGATGGCAAGTTCGGCGCCCCCCGCATTGCCTTGGGGCAGTCTGTCGCCCATGCCATCGCCGACGGGAGGAACACCCGCAGGCGCATCCGCCGCGCCGCCCAAAGGCAAGGTATCGCCCAGCGTCATGGGATCGCAGCCCTCTGTCACTTCGCACAGGCGGAATTCTAAATCTCCCAGCCGATTGGTGCCATCGGCAATCACCTGATTGACCTTGATTTCAATGGCCTCGGCTTGCGATGTCAGGCGGGACATGGCCGCTTCAATCGAGTCAAGCCGTTGCAAAGCATCCCCCCCCGCCGCACCAACCGCCGCAGCACCTGATGTCAGCAACTCGCCCTTGAGTGCCGTGAAATCAGCCATCAAGACAGACAGCTCGGCCCGGATGTCCGCCAAGGTTTGGGCGCGGTCTTGGGCCAGCATCGGCGTGGCCAAAAGCCCTGCCGCCAAAAAAACAATCTGGCCCAAGGCGCGCATGATTACACCCCGCCGCCCAATTGCAGCACGGTGACAGCGCGGCGGTTTTGCGCATAGCAGGCTTCATTCGAGCAAATCTCAAGCGGGCGCTCTTTGCCATAGGTGATGGTGCGCAGACGCGCGGGCGATACACCCTGCGAAATCAAAAAGTTCTGCACCGCTGCGGCGCGCTTTGCCCCCAAGGACAGGTTGTATTCGCGCGTGCCCTGCTCGTCGGCATGGCCTTCGATAATCACAGCATATCCTGGGTTGGCATT
>CAXNIF010000176.1:0-4646 GCA_964202345.1 Cypionkella sp. | reverse complement strand
CCGAATTTTGCGCAGCATGGCCAGTTGGATCGCGTCTTTTCGGGTGAATGCGCGCCTGTTTGGTATTGAACGGGGCAGGCATGTGGCGGTGCTGGGTGGGCTCGAGCAGTCGCTGTCGCTGTATGGCGCGCTGGAGGCTTTGCACATGGGGGCGGATCTATCGGTTTTGGCGGGGCTGGGCGGGCCAGCCCAACGGCGCGGCTTGGACGGGGTCGATGTGCTCTGGGCCAGCCCTGCGCAATTGCGCCTGCTGCTGGCGCGCGCCGATGCGCCTTTGCGGGTGGGGCGGGTGATTGTGGGCGGATCAAAGCTGGATGGCGGCCTGCGCGCGGGTTTGGGCGATGTTGCTGTCACCGAATTTTACGGCGCGGCCGAGGCCAGTTTTGTGACCATGGCTGGCCCGCAAACGCCACATGACAGCGTTGGTGCGCCCTATGAGGGGGTGGAGGTGGCGGTGCGCGCGGGCGAAGTTTGGCTGCGCAGCCCCTATATGTTCACCCGCTATGCTGGCGCCGATCACGGCAGCGCGCGCCGATCTGACGGTTGGCTTTGTCTGGGCGATATGGGGCGCATGATGGGGGGGCAGTTGTATCTACAAGGCCGCGCGGGGCGCATGGTGACGGTGGCCGATCACAATGTGTTTCCCGAGGAAATTGAGGCGCGGCTATTGGCCATGGCGGGGGTGCGGCAAGCCGCTGTCTTGCCGCGCCGTGACGCGTTGCGCGGGGTGCATTTGGTGGCGATTGTCCAAGGCGATGCGGCGCAAGAGGCGGCGATTTTGGCCGCATTGCGCGCCCAGATGGGCGCGTTGAAAACGCCGAAATCCGTGATCTGGCGGTCAGATTGGCCGCATTTGCCCAGCGGCAAGACCGATTTGCGCGCCTTGCAGGCCGAGGTGGACGCATGGCCCTAATCATCGCCGCCAAGCGATCTGCTATTGTGCCGCGCGGCGGGGCCTTTGCGGCGCTGGAAATTGAAGAGCTGGCCGCCCCTGTCATCTTGGCCTTATTGGCCGAGTTTGGCCACCCTGTGGACGAGTTGATTTGCGCCAATGCCTTGGGCGCGGGGGGGAATGTTGCGCGTATCATCGCGCTGGCGGCACATTTGCCGCATGTGGCGGGGTTGACGATTGATCGGCAATGCACGGGGGGGCTGGATGCGATTTTGCTGGCGCGCGCCATGGTAGATTCGGGCGCGGCGCGGGCGGTGATTGCGGGGGGCGCTGAAAGCTATTCGCGCGCGCCGCAGCGCCTGCGCGGCGGGGTGCCCTATGCCCAAGCGCGCTTTGCCCCCCGGGGATGGGATGATCCCGATATGGCGCAGGCGGCAGATTTGATCGCGCGCGAGGCGGGGATTTCCCGCGCGGCGCAAGATGCCTATGCGCTGCACTCGCATGGCAAATATCGCCTGGCCGAGGGCGAGATTGTCCCCGTGGCGGGGCAAATGCGCGACCCGCAGGCAGGGCGGGTGACGGCGGCTTTGGCGGCGCGGGCGCGCCCTGTTGCGGGCAGCATAACGGCGGCAAATGCGGCGCTGGCCGCCGATGGCGCGGCTTTTGTGCTGGTGGTGGCGGATGATCTGGCGGCTGATTGGGCGCGGGCGGGCGCGGGGCTGCGCCTGCTGCGCGGGGCCAATATCGGCGGCGATAGCGCGCGCCCCGGACTTGCGGCGCGCGCGGCCCTAGAGGCCGTGCAGGGGCAGGGCGCGGATATTGCCGAGGTGATGGAGGCCTATGCCGTGCAAGCCATGCTGTGCGGGGCGGGGCTGGCGCGGGTCAACCTTGGGGGCGGTGCTTTGGCGCGGGGCCATGCGATTGGGGCATCGGGCGCGGTGCTGGCGGTGCGGCTGTTTTACGAATTGGGCGCGGGGCAAACGGGCGTGGCCGCGATTGCAGGGGCGGGCGGCATCGGGGCGGCGCTGGTGGCGCAGCGGGTGATTTAGATCAAGACGCGGCGGGAATTCCCGTGCTAGGTTCAGGTGAAATAGGGGGTGATGATGCGGTATATTCTGGTGACGCTGGCTTTGGCGGGATGCGTGGGGTCGGGCGATGGCGGGCCAGACCCGGCCCGCGATTATGCCAGCTATTGCGCGGCGTGCCACGGGCCAAGCGGGCGCGGCGATGGGCCAGCGGGGGCTGATTTAGTCCCAAAGCCTGCCGATCTGACAGGGCTTGCCGCGCGAAACGGCGGGGTTTTCCCCACCACGCAAGTGATGGCCTATATCTGGCGCGGCGAGGGGGCGGCGGCGCACCGCGCCATGCCCAGTTTTGCCCCTCTGCTGAAAGGGGGGCTGATCCCCTATGATGGCGGCGACGGGATCGACACGCCCACGCCCGAGAGGCTGGTGGCGCTGGCGGAGTATTTGAAGTCGGTGCAGGAGTAAGGGGCGGCGCGCCACGGCGCGCGAAAAAGGTCCAGTGGACCTTTTTCAGCCTAGAGCGCGCGCGCACGCCTGCGCGCGCAGGGTGTCGATGCAGCAGAGTCTAAATGCAGCAGGCAGGGGATAGGGTGCAAGTCTGACCGCGACCGACACGCTGGGGGTGAGGGGCGGCGCGCCAAGGCGCGCGAAAAAGGTCCAGTGGACCTTTTTCAGCCCCGAACGCGCGCGCACGCCTGCGCGCGCAGGGTGTCGATGCAGCAGACTCTGAATGCAGCAAACCACCGACTGGGTGCACAATCTGACCGCGACCGAACCGCTGGGGCACTTGGGGCGCGGCCCTGACGCGCCCGCCCCAGGGGGGCGGGTCGGGCGCGGTCAGATTTGCTTTGGGCAAATCTGACGGGCTTGGACATCAAAGCATCGCTCTTTTAACTTATTTTTTCCCGCCACCAGCTGGCTCTTGAACAGGAACTTCTTTGATTGCGAGAGGCAGAGCGGTCTCACCCTTGAATAAACTCACCAATCCTTGACGGATAATGTTTTGATCGGCTTCAAAATTTTCGTGTGCGCGTGGTGAATAAATATCGCTTCGCAACTGTGCTTTACTGAACGCATACCCCAAGAACTTAGAAATAAGGTGCAGTAGGTCGATAAATAGATCAATTCTCTTTTGTGCCCATACCTCGGAAAAGGTGCCGTCAGATAGATGGTGATCCAAATACAGCTTCCAAGCTTCGTTGATTAAGCGAAGCTCCTTTCTGCTACCGTAGAACTCGACGGGAATCGCGTTCAAAGCTTCCACAAATGTCGTGGATAGGGTTGCTGCGCGAGTTGCCATCAATCGCCTAAAGATTTCGCGACGACGATCATCCACCATTCTACGACGCTCTAACCATTTTTGTGCCTGTACAGCCAAAACAGGGCCAACAAGAGTGGCGAAAACTATTGCCGCATCAGCAGGCGTTATCTGGCTGAACCATTCCATCAGCGTTGCTCCTCAATGGTAATTTAAAAAGTTAAACTTCATCAGATGATATACTCAAACATCCAACTCCTCCACAAACCGCGCATTCTCCTGAATATACTGGAACCGCAACTCCGGCTTTTTGCCCATCAGGCGTTCCACCAAATCCCCCGTCTCGCCGGGGGCGTCCTCGTCGATCGACACCCTAATCAGCTTGCGCGTCAAAGGGTTCATCGTGGTGTCTTTCAGGTCTTTGGCGTCCATCTCGCCCAGGCCTTTAAACCGCTGCACGTCGATTTTTCCCTTGCCGCCCAATCCCTTGGCCCGCCATTTTTCCTTTTCGGCGTCATCGGCCACATAGAGCCGCCGTGCGCCTTGGGTCAGCCGATATAGCGGCGGGCAGGCCAGATATAAATGCCCCTTATCAATCAAAGGCCGCATTTGGGTGAAGAAAAAGGTCATCAAAAGGCTGGCGATATGCGCGCCGTCCACATCGGCATCGGTCATGATGACGATTTTATCGTATCGCAGATCATCGACATTAAACCGCGTGCCCATTTGCACGCCCAGCGCCTCGCAAATATCGCGGATTTCGGAGTTTTCATTCAACTTGCCCGATGCCGCGCCCAGAACGTTTAGGATTTTACCCTTTAGCGGCATGATCGCCTGCGTTTCGCGGTCGCGCGCGCCTTTGGCAGACCCGCCCGCGCTATCGCCTTCGACGATAAACAATTCCGTCCCCTCGCGGGTTTTGCTGGAACAATCGGTTAATTTCCCAGGCAGGCGCAGCTTTTTCGTGGCGGTTTTGCGCTGGGTTTCCTTTTCTTGTTTGCGCTTCAACCGTTCCTCGGCGCGCAAGATAAGAAAATCCAAAATCGCCCCTGCCGATTTGGTATCCCCTGCCAGCCAATTGTCAAAATGGTCGCGCACCGCGCCTTCGACATATTTGGCGGCTTCTTCGGTGGCCAAACGATCCTTGGTTTGGCCCACAAATTGCGGCTCGCGGATGAACACCGAAATCAGCGCGCAGCCGCCCGTGAGCATATCTTCGCGGGTAATCAGTTCGGCTTTGCGGTTTTTAATTAAATCGCCATAGGCGCGGATGCCCTTTAATATCGCGCTCCAAAAGCCAAATTCATGCGTGCCGCCTTCGGGCGTGGGCACGGTGTTGGTATAGCTTTGGATGAACCCATCGCGCACGGGCGACCAATTGATCGCCCATTCCACCGACCCCGGCACGCCGTATTTTTCCTGAAAACTGACTTTGCCCGCAAAGGGGCGGTCGGCGTAGGTGGTGGTTTTT
>CAXNIF010000175.1:0-4648 GCA_964202345.1 Cypionkella sp. | reverse complement strand
GGGGCGGCGCAGGGTAAATCGATCGGGAACAAATTGGGAACAAAAGGCGCGAAATGGCCGCCGCACGCCGAATTCTTTGTCTGTGGTTCCCCAAAATGGGGGCCGAGCGCCTTTTGCGCCAGCGCCGTGATGCCTTGCCGGTGCCTTTTGCTATCGTGGGGGACAAAAACGGCGCGCAGGTTTTGGTGTCGCTCTGCGCGCAGGCCGAAGCGGCGGGGCTGCATCTGGGCCAATCGCTGCGCGATGCTATGGCGATGTGCCCTGGTCTGGTTTATCGCCCCGCCCATCTTGCGCATGAGGCGGCGTTTTTGGCTGGTTTGCGGCGCTGGGCGGGCAAGTTCAGCCCATGGGTCGCGGCAGAACCGCCCGATTCCCTTGTGTTGGACATCACGGGTTGCGCGCATCTATTTGGCGGTGAGGCGGCGCTGATCGCCCTTTTGGCCGAGGATTGCGCCGCCCTTGGTCTGACAGTGCGGGCGGGGATTGCAGGGACGCGCGGGGCGGCATGGGCGCTGGCAAGGTTTGGTGGGCAGATGGCGGGCGCGCATCGAAGTGGGGATGCCATTGCCCAAGAGGCACGGGCCACCCGCGCGCGCGCCAGCAAGCGCCGCGCCTGGGAGGTGATGGCAACGCGGGTGCGCGCCCATCAAAACATCCAGACCAGCGCCATTGCCCCCGCCGGAGATTTGGCGGCGGTGCTGGGGCCGTTGCCTTTGGCCGCGCTGCGCTTTGATGGGGCCACAGTGGAGGGGTTGCAGCGGCTGGGTCTGCGCCATGTGCGCGACGTGATCGCTTTGCCGCGCGCGCCCTTTGCCCGCCGCTTTGGGGCCGGCGCACTGCGCCGCTTGGATCAGGCGCTGGGGCTAGAGCCCGAACCCATCACACCCGCGCGCGCGGCCCATCATTTCGCCACAAGGCTAAGTTTTCCCGACCCCATCGGTTTGCGCAGTGATATCGAGGCGGGGCTGGATCGGTTGTTGGCGCGCCTATGCGGCAGTTTGCAAGTAGCGGGCCACGGTGCGCGGCATCTACGGCTGCAAGCCTTTCGCGCGGATGGGGGGCTATCCACTGTCGAGGTGGGGCTGGCGCGCCCCGCCGATGACCCTGCCCGCATTCGCCCTTTGCTGTTGCTAAAATTGGATATGATCGACGCCGGATTTGGCATTGATTGTCTGCGCCTGCATGCCTATGCCACCGAACCTTTGCCTGCTGTGCAGCATGCGGGGCATTTGGATGCAGGGGCGCGCGTGCAATCGCGGGCGCAGGCCGATTGCGATTTGGACGATCTGATTGGCAAGCTGGGCGCGAAACTGGGGCCAGAGGCGGTGCAACGCCTTGCCCCTGCCCATAGCCATATTCCCGCCCAAGCCGCGCAGGTCTTGGCCGCCGCTTGGGCGGGCTATGGGGCGACGGGCGCGGCGCCAGAATGGCCCCGCCCTGCTGGCCCGCGCCCGCTGCTGATTTTTCCGCCTGAAATTGTGGGCGCCCCGCAAGATGACCCCACGCCGCCCGCGACTTTTAAGTGGCGGGGCCGCCTATGGGCCACGCGCGTTGCCATCGGCCCTGAACGCATCGCCCCTGAATGGTGGCTGGACAATCCCGAATGGCGATCAGGCCCCCGCGACTATTGGCGCGTCGAGGTGGAAGGGGGCGAGAGGCTATGGCTGTTCTATGCGATTGGGCGCGACATGCCAGCGGGCTGGTTTTGTGAGGGGGAGGGATGGGCAAATCTGACCTGAATCGATTCCAAAAGCCTAAAATTCTAGTCAATTATTTGCGGTCAAAACGTTAAAAATCGCTTACGCAAAAATGATCTTAATCAAAAAAAAACCTTTCATGGCCAAAATCATGAGGCCAAGATTAGGAGAATTGGATGAGTTTATACCGCGTCAAAACCTGGATCGAAAGTTTTGGGGAACCCTTAGCTTTGACCCGCGCCAGCATGAAATGTATGCCATTTTTGGCCAAACTTGGGCTGTCTTTGCGCGAGGCAACACCCGAGACAACCGTGCCGAATGATACGATGAACGCCGTCCGCTCTGTCGCCACGGAAGTTGTGGGCAAACCCTGCCCCTATTGAGCCCAAGTTTGGAGACGAAAATGAATATGCAATCAACAATTCCCGCGATTCCCCTCGTGGTTGATCTTGACCATGGCCGTATGGTTGTCGGTGGCGCGGATCAGGGAAAGGCCCACATTCTGCACTGCAACTATTACAACACCTATTTGCAGCGCACCCTTTGGAAAGACGCGTCCAGCTTTATTGATGCGCCCCCCATCATCATTGGCGCTGCCGCAGAGCAATCGCGCACACAATTGCGGGCCTTGTTTGGCCAGTTGGGTCTGGATTCCATCGACAAACGCCTGCGGTTTGCTGAACAATTTTACGCATGGCAGGGTTTTGGTCACATTGATCTTTCTGGGCTTACTGCACAGGGCGGCACGGTAGACTCGCGCGTTCAGCACTATGCGGAAGGCTGGGTTGCACAGTTTGGCAAAGCTGACGCGCCGGTTGGTCTAATGACCCAAGGCTGGCTTGCTGGCTTGGCCGATGCCGTTTTCGATTTGGCCGATGGCAGTTTGAAGCCATCGCAGCCGCTTTGTTCTGCTGTGGCGGGTGGAAAAGCCAATATATTCAAGTTGCATCCAAGTGAGGGTGCGACCTATCCGATTTTCAATGCCAAAGGCATTGGTTCGATCTTGCCAACGCGCGCCATACCATCGGTTGCGAATAACGTAGATGCGGACGGCGTCGCGCGTGCTGTCTTGACGCTGCCCCTGTTTGGAAATCCAGATGTCAACGATGGTTTGGTCAATACTTTTGACGTGCTGATTTCTTGGCACCCCCACAGCTATTATGACCGTATTTCAAATGAATGTTTGAATCAGGCGATTGACCAGTACGGTGAAGAAGGTCGCAACGTGATGGGGCCGCTTTTGGAAGAGGCTGGGCATCGCTGTGCCTTTCGCACCTTTGGTGGGATTTTCCGTTCGGCAGAATGGGCCGCCGTTGTCGAACCCATGTGCAAGACCCGCGAAGATTGGGTGCATGGTATGCTTGCCATCATCAACTGCGCGGGTTGGGGCAAAGCATCTTGCACGTCGCTGACCTCGGACGAAGCCACGTTTGTCGTGCAGAACGACTATGAATCTGTTGGATACATGCACCTATATGGGCATGCAAAAGCACCGCCAAACTATCTTTTGCGTGGCGGTTTCCGCGGTTTGATCAATTTGGTTTACAACGGCGACATCGCGTCGAAACCATCGCTGACCGAAGCCCTATATGAAAAGCTTCATCGCCGCAGCGACGCCTTCGATGTCGAGGTTTTGACCTGCCTTGGCACGGGGGATGGGCTGACAACGTTCCGTGTTTTTCGGAAAGGCTGACGTCTGTGTTGGCTCTTGCTGTCCAAGATGTTGATTGTTTGGATCGCGTGAAATTTCGAATTGCGCTGGAAAATCCTCTGACGGATGATTTTCTGGCGCAGTTTGAGACCGATGAAATTACGATGCGGCCTTTTTCAAAAATGATAAAAGGCGCGCGTGATTTGGTCACCGTTCGACGTGCCAATGAATATCAGCTTGAGGCTGCTATTGGGGATAACAGTCTTATTTGCAGTTTTTGTGGTGACCCTGACCTATGGCCGCAACCCGCCCTTGATAAGATGGCTTTGCGATTGTCTTTGGCGGGCTTGGGCACGGTTATTTACACAAGACCCGCGCCGCCTGACTGTGCCAGTTGCGCGATGGGGCGCACAAAGCAATGTGCCAGATCGCGGGTAACTGCGGGCTGAAAACGATTTTTTTTTGATGCGCCTGATTTTGATGCACCTGATTTGGTTATGGTCCATTGGACACATTAGATTGTTATTATTCCTGAAAAATTAAAAGTCTATCCTGATGTGGGCTTGGCAGCAGAAGTTGGTTAGCCCCCCATCAAATACGGCCTAAGTATCGCCATCGGATGGCTCCTCAGCGTCAGGCGCATGGAAATATAATCCTCCACCACCGCCTCCCCTTCACGCATGGCGGCAAAGACGATATGCGGTTCGGCCACGACTTCGCCGTCCAAATCCTGCGCAAACAGGGGCAGGGGGGCGTCGCCTGAAATGGCCTTGGCCGCCCATAAAGCCGCGCGGCGGGGCAGGCCAAGCGCGGCAAAGCAATCTGCCTCGGCCAGCCTTGCGATCACGCCCGAACCCACCCCCGCGCGCCGCCAGACATCGCCCACCTCGGCATAGCCATTGCCGCGCGCGGCCACGATCCACTGCGCCTCTTCCTCGCCCATGCCTTTGATCTGGCGAAAGCCCAGCCGCAGGGCCAGCCCTTCGGGGCGTTCCTCCATCACGCAATCCCAATGGCTGGCGTTGATGCAAGGCGGCAGCACAGTCACGCCATGTTCGCGGGCATCGCGAACAATCTGGGCAGGCGCGTAAAACCCCATTGGTTGGCTGTTCAGCAGCGCGCAGGCAAAAATGCCTGCATGGTGGCGTTTGATCCAGGCGCTGGCATAGACCAAAAAGGCGAAACTGGCGGCGTGACTTTCGGGAAAGCCGTAACTGCCAAACCCCTCGATCTGGGCAAAGCAGCGTGCGGCGAAATCCGCGTCATATCCATTTGCCTGCATCCCCGCCAAAAATCTTTC
>CAXNIF010000174.1:0-4697 GCA_964202345.1 Cypionkella sp. | reverse complement strand
CCCATGACATTGGGGCAAGTCGGCTCTCCCACAAGGCAGTGGGTCATCTTTTCGCCCTGCGCCGCCATATAGGCCAACAACGCGGGTGTGCCGTCTATCGCTTTGTCTTCTTCGTCGCCCGTGATGGTGATGATTACCGCACCATCTGGCGGCGTTTGGCGCACAAAGTCACAAGCCGCCGCGACAAAAGCCGCCACGCCCGATTTCATATCGGTAGCGCCCCGCCCATAAAGATAGCCATCCACAATTTCTGCACCAAAGGGATCATGCGTCCAAGCTTGGGCATCGCCAATCGGCACGACATCGGTATGACCGTTGAAACCAAATGATTTTTCGGCGCCCTTCGCCCCCCAACGCGCAAACAAATTGGGCGTATCCCCGCGATCAACACGGGTGCAGTCAAACCCTGCCTCTTGCAAAACCTGCGCAAGCAGCACCAAAGCACCGCCTTCGGCAGGGGTGACTGTCGGGCAGCGCACAAGCTGCGCCGTCAAGACAACAGGATCGAGGGGGACAGGGTTGGTCACGCAAATCACCTTTTTGCTGGCCTTTTAGACCTAACGCGCCCGCAGAATTTACGCAACACGGCGGGCTTTCACGACTTTAGACCGTGAACCCATATAGCGCCCATTCGGCAGCGGAAACCTCTGCCGCCATACGCGCGACTTCGGCACGTTTTGTCGCCACAAAGCCACCGTGTAATTCAGCGCCCAAAACACGCCGGACAAAATCGGACGATTCAAAAGTATCAATTGCATCTTGCCAATGGCGGGGCATGCGCGGGTTCTGGGGTAAGTCATAGGCACTTCCCAGCACCGCAGGGCCAGGGTCCATCTTGCCTTCGATCCCATCAAGCGCCGCGCCCAACGTCAACGCTGCCACCAGATACGGGCTGGCATCCACACCTGCCACGCGATGTTCAAAATGCCGCGTCCGCCCTGCCCCTGCTGGCACACGCAAGGCAACAGTCCGATTTTCAACGCCCCAAGTGTCATTGGCGGGCGAGTAATTGGCATTGGCCAGCCGCCGCCATGAATTCATGAACGGGGCCAAAGCGGCCATCGTATCAGGGATTGTGGCGCGTATTCCCGCAATCGCCTGCAACATCAACGGGGATAGATCGCCATTGGCCGTATCCGCAAATAAATTCTCCCCTGCCGCATTGGCCAAGGACAAATGCAAATGCATCCCCGATCCTGCCTGTGTGCCAAAGGGCTTGGCCATAAACGTGGCCTCCATCGCAAAGCGCCGTGCTGTGGCCCGCAAAAGACGCTTGGCCATGACCACATCATCCGCCGCGCGGGCAAGGTCGCGGTAGCGAATGGTCAGTTCATATTGCCCCGCCGAATATTCGGAAATCAGCGCTTCTAACGGCACGTCCAACTGCGGTGCGCCCTGATATACGGCGTCAAAGAAGGGCGACATTTCATCCAATTCATCAACCGACATCGTATTGGTATGCGTGCTGCGCCGCCCCGTTAACGGATAGCGTGCGGGCTGCATTTGTCCGTCTTCACCGCGCTCGACCAAATAGAATTCAACCTCCAGCGCCCCCATAGGCGAAAAGCCCATGCTTTGCGCGCGGGAAATTTGGCGCATCAGCGCGTGGCGCGGTTCATGCGCAAAGCCTGTGCCATCTTCGTTATACATTGAAATTAGCACCTGCCCCCGTCCTGTGGCGGGCATAAACCCCATTGTGCCTGCAATCGGCCAGCAGCGCAGATCGCCGCCGCCATCTGTCACCACAAGCCCCGTTCCGGCCACATCATCCCCCGCCACATCTTGGGCGAACATCGAAGCAGGAATACCACGTCCAGAGGTGAAAAGACTTTCCAATTCATGCCGCCGAATTGTTTTGCCCCGCCCAATGCCGTGCGCATCGCTCAGCACAATATCAATGGCCTGAACATCGGGATATTTCGCCAAAAACGCCTGCGCTTCGCTCAGGGGTGCGGCAGTTTTGGGCATGTGTGACATGATCAGTCCTTTCTATTGCCGCCGAGAAAGCCCAATCCGCTGCAAAGCGCAAGTATTTCTAACATTTTGCTTTTGCATTGGCTCTATTCGCGCTAGGGTTGCGCCGCACAAAGGGGCGCGATGAGATACAGTTGGTTGGTGCTTGTTCTGGCAGCTTGCGGGGCATCCCCCGCGCCCGAATTTATCGGGGCAAAGCGCATGGATGTGGCCATTAACGGGCGCAATTACACCGTTTTTTCGACCCATCGGCGCGTGCAGGTGATCCGACTTGGCTATGCCCAGCGCGGCGAACATGCGGCCATTCGGGCGCAAATGATTGCCCTAATCCCCCAGATAACGGGGTGTGAATTGTGGGAATTCAGCCTAAGAGGCGATTCAGGCGAAATGCGCGGATCAATCATCTGCCCGCAAAAATAGCTCATAGCCTGCATAGGCGGCAAGCCCCGCAAACAGCAGCCCCCAAAACGGGTTTTGCATCGCAAATTCGACAATAGCCCAAGCGGTCGGCACCGCCACAGACAGAACCCGCACCCATTTTCGACGAAAAATTGGGTCGTTTCGGTCTAGAAATTTCATTTTTTTGCCTCGTCAAAAAAGGGCGTCATTTGCGCGATGATGACGGAATTTTCATCCAAGGCCCGCTGCATGAGTTGCCGTTCTTCGGCATCAATTTCATCGCCATTTTCCAGCCGTTCGTCCAAAGTGCCATAGCCCGACACGTCAAGCGGCGCGAGGTCTGCTTGCTTAAGGATGGCCACTGTTTCGCGAACGGCTTCGGCCTCGTCTATGCCGCTGGCATAGCACATCAGCGCAGCGCCCGTGGATTTTGGCGGAAGACCATCGCCCTCTTTGCGGCCCACTTCCACCACTAAGGTGTAAACTTGTTGCTTGCCGCCCGCCATGCGATCATTCCTTTCTGGCGCTAAAACCGCTCGGCCCGCAGCACCTGTGCATCGCTGATCGATACCACACCTATATGCCGCTGCACCACGGCAAATGCGGCCTCTAGCAGGCCGTCTAGGCGTTCAGGTTTAATCAGGCAAATCACCGCAACCATGCCACTGCGCCCAACTTGTCCTTCGCGCGTCCACTGCCCCGAACGGCCAGAGCCGCCCAGCACGGGCAAAACAGTAAAGCCCGTGACCCCCGCATTGGCCAACGCCTCGGTCAGTCGATTTTCCATCGGTGCCTCGATGATGATCTCAACACGTTTGGCAGGATGCATTTGCATGGCTTAACCTCCGATAGCTGCAAGGGCGATGGCAACATAAATTGGTATGCCAATCACAAGATTAAACGGAAAAGTCACGCCCAAAGATAGGGTCAGGTAGACACTGGGGTTCGCCTCGGGCAGAGCCACGCGCATGGCCGCTGGCACAGCGATATAGCTGGCCGAAGCCGCCAGCACCATCATCAGCGCGGCCCCCCCTGCCGAAAGGCCCAGCAACATTGCCGCGCCAAGACCAAAGGCCGCCCCTACGATGGGCATGACAATACCAAATCCCAGCGCGCCAAGGCCCAGATTGCCCTTTGCGCCGCGCATCCCGCGCCCTGCCACCAAACCCATATCCAGCAAAAATAGACACAAAACTCCTTGAAACGGCGCGGTGATAAAGGCGTCTATGCGCGCCATGCCTGCGCCCCCCGTGATCGCGCCGATCAAGAAAGAGCCCACCAGCAAAACGATAGAGCCGTTCAACAAAATTTCATGCCACAGCCGCGCATCCATGCGCGGCCCTGCCCCCGAACGGGCCACCAGCCACAAGGCGGATACAATCGCGGGGGCCTCCATCGCGGCGGCAACCGCCACCATATAACCTTCGGACTCGATGCCGCGCCCTGCCAAAACAGTCGTCGCCGTGACAAAAGTCACAATCGAAATCGACCCGTAATGCGCCGAAACTGCCGCCGCATCCAGCGCCGAAAGCCCCGTCATACTGCGCAGCAAAACATAGGCCACAAAAGGCAACGCAAAGGATAAAATCACCCCCGCCGCCAAGCTAAGACCCAAGCTGGCGTCAAGCCCATGCGCCGCCACGGAAACCCCGCCCTTAAACCCAATCGCAAAAAGCAAATACAAAGACATGGCTTTGGCCATGGCTTCCGGCACCGTCAAATCCGATTTTGCAAGCGCTGCAAACAGCCCCAGCGCAAAGCATAAAATCATCGGTGTCATCAGGTTTTGCGCGGCGAGGGCGAAGAAATCCATGGTCATTATCCTAGGGCCAAGGGTTAGATCGTCAGGTCGTCTTTCAGTTGGACATCGCGGCAGCGCGCCGCATCGCCCTAAATCGCGATAAAGACATCGCGCGTGGCGTCATATTGGTGCAATTCGCCTTCGCCCGTATCTGTCCATAATCCGTGCAGGGTCAAACGCTCCCCCACGACGGCATTCTTAATAAAGGGAAAGCTCATCAAGTTTTCAAGACTGGTCAGCACAGCTTGTTTTTCCAATGCGGGAAGAATTTGATCTGCTGGCAAATGTGACACGCGTTGATAACCGGGGCGCAAGATATCCATCCAGCGGCCAACAAAGCTGGATTTTTGTTCTAATTCAGGGGCTTGGCCGCAGCACATATCGTGGCAGCCTTTGACCCCGCCGCAATTAGAGTGGCCCAACACCACGATATGGGCTACTTTCAACCCCGTCACCGCATATTCCACTGCCGCCGAAGTTCCGTGATATTCCCCATCGGGGTTATAGGGCGGCACCAGATTGG
>CAXNIF010000173.1:0-4726 GCA_964202345.1 Cypionkella sp. | reverse complement strand
CATGGCGGCGATCACGGATTTGGCGCGCCGTTGTGCGGGCGGCCCGGCCCTTGGAATTGGCGCGCCGCATTTGGCCGAAGATGGGCGGCTTTATAACGCCTATGTCATTTGCCAAAACGGCGCGATCACCGCCACGATCTTGAAACATGAATTGCCCAATTCAGGCGTTTTTGACGAAAAGCGCATTTTTGCCGCCGCGCCGCTGCAAGGGCCCTATCAGGTGGGGCCGCTGCGCATTGGCACGCCAATTTGCGAGGACGCTTGGCACAGTGAGGTAAGCGAGACTTTGGCCGAAACGGGGGCACAGATTTTGCTGGTGCCCAACGGCTCTCCCTATCACCGCCATAAACACGACCTGCGCCAATCCTTGATGGTGGCGCGGGTTGTCGAGACGGGCTTGCCGCTGGTCTATCTGAACATGGTCGGCGGGCAAGATGACCAAGTTTTTGACGGCGGGTCTTTTGTGTTGAACCCAAGCGGCGCTTTGGCCGCGCAATTGCCGCAATTCGAAACCGCGCTGATGCATCTGGATTTTCTGGAAACAACCGATGGATGGCGCGCACAAGAGGCGGCCAAGGCGCAACTGCCCGATGCATTCGAGGCCGATTATGCCGCGATGGTTTTGTCCTTGCGCGACTATATGGGCAAGACGGGCTTCAAAAAAGCGGTGCTTGGCCTGTCGGGCGGGGTGGATTCGGCCTTGGTGGCCGTGATTGCCGCCGATGCCATAGGCCCCGAAAACCTGCGCTGTGTGATGCTGCCCTCGCGGTTTACCTCGCCCCAGAGCCTAGAAGATGCCGCCGCCATTGCCCGCGCCCTTGGCACAAAGCTGGACACCATCCCCATCACCGCCCCGCAAGAGGCCAGTTTGGCCGCTTTGTCCCCGCTGTTTGCGGGCCTGCCCGAAGGTTTGAGCGAAGAGAATTTGCAATCACGCCTGCGCGGGCTATTGCTGATGGCGCTGTCGAATAAATTTGGGGAAATGCTGCTGACCACGGGCAATAAATCGGAAATGGCTGTCGGCTATTGCACGATTTATGGCGATATGAACGGCGGGTATAACCCCCTGAAAGACCTGTATAAAACCCGCGTTTTTGATACCTGCCGCTGGCGCAATGCCAACCATCGGCCCTATATGCTGGCCCCCGCCGGCACGCTTATTCCCCCCAATGTGATCGACAAGCCGCCCAGCGCCGAATTGCGCGACAATCAACGCGATGATGACAGCCTGCCCCCCTATCCCGTACTGGATGCCATTTTGGAGGGGCTGGTTGACCGCGAAGAATCGGTGGCAGATTTGGTGGCCAAAGGGTTTGATCGGACGGTCGTCAAACAGATCGAACATTTGCTCTATATCGCCGAGTATAAACGCTACCAGTCCCCCCCGGGCACAAGGCTCACTGCCCGCGCTTTTGGCACTGACAGGCGCTATCCAATTGTGAACCGCTGGCGGGATCAATCCTAAGCTCAGCCGCCCTTTGCAACTTTGTTACACAGTTTGCCTATCGTCGCCCCAAAGATAGGGGGCAACATGACAAAATCTTGGTTTGGGGCGGCATTGCTTTGCGCGCTTGCAGTATCTTCGGCGCAGGCGGAAACCTTGCGCGTGCTTAGCTTTAACATCTATGGCGGCGGGGCCAATGACGCCAAGGGCATCGAAGAAACGCTTGCGGCCATCAAGGCGGCCAACCCCGATGTCATCGGCATGCAAGAAACCCGCGTTGAAACAGACCCTTGCGAAGCCGATCATTGCCCAGCCGCAGGCCCGTCGGTGGCCAAAGCGATCGCCGAGGCGCTGGGGTTTTATTATTACGATCAAAGCCAAGAAAACGTGGCGCTATGGGCCAATGCGATTTTGTCGCGCTACCCTATCGGCGCGGCATCGCCCCATGATTTGGGCGTGGCTTTGGATGTGAATGGCAAAACCGTCTGGATTTTCAACATTCATCTCGATGACAGCCCCTATCAGCCCTATCAATTGCTGGACATTGAATATGGGGCGGCTCCCTTTATCAAAACCGAAGCCGAGGCCATCGACTTTGCCAATGCCACGCGCGGGCCAGCGATGGACTTGCTTTTCGCGGATATGCAGGCGGCCACCTCGGCGGCGGCCCTCTTCGTGACAGGTGATTTCAACGAGCCAAGTCATCAAGATTGGACACAAAGCGCCGCACAGGCAGGTCATCATCCCTTGGCCGTGGCCTGGCCCACCACCCAAAGGCTGACCCAGGCCGGTTTTATCGACACCTACCGCGCAATACATCCCGATCCCGTGGCAAAACCAGCCTATACATGGACTCCCAGCTATGACGAGAGCGCCAGCGACGATCACCCTGATCGCATTGATTTTGTCTTTGCCAAAGGGGCAGGCTTGACGGTCACAGACGCCGCCATCTTGGGCGAAAATGGGCCGCGCAGCGATATCAAAGTGACGCCTTGGCCCTCTGATCACCGCGCCTCGCTGGCCGAAGTTTCTTTTTGAACTGGATGCGTTGCGCTGTTGATTTTCAAAGGGTGGCGCCACCGCCTTGTTCGAGCAACAGGCCTTTCAGCGTTTTTCACACTGCAAGACAGCCTACCAAAACCGATTTAGTGCCAAAAAAAACGCTTCGGCATTTTGCCTAAACTTAAGGCCAAAATAAAATGCGTGCATATGCTTTCTCAGCAAATCCAACTGCGCCAAATCGTCGTAACATGTGCGTTCTCAGGCAAAGCTGGTCGCATGGATCATCTGCATGAGTTCCTGCGGCATTAACGTCGCAGTCTTGCAACTTAATTTGGAGATGAACATGCGGATTGTGGTCGTAGGTGCCAATGGATCAACAGGCCAAGAGATAGTAAAACAAGCGCTGGCCGCCGGCCATTCGGTTGTTGGCGCGGTGCGTAGGCCCGAAACACTCACCCATATTCAGGGTGTCGAGATCGCAAAGATAGACCTGTCCAACCCAGAAACGCTTGTCGCGGCGATGCGAGGAGCAGATGCGGTGGTGTCAGCCTTGGGACATGGGGGGCTTGGGGATTCCATGAAATTCACCACACTTTACAGCGATGCCACCCGCAACATTTGCCAATCCATGCGCCAAACAGGCGTGAGGCGGCTTATTGTTTTGTCCTCAGGCGGCGTGGTGGACAACGATAAAGCCCCAGCATTTTACACCAAACTTTTGCGCCGATTGTTGATAAACACTTACATTGACATGGCGCGCATGGAGACGATCCTAGAGGAGGCACAGGACATCGACTGGACGACTGTGCGCTTAACCTACCTTCGCAAGGGTAAGTCCAAGCCTTTCTTGGTGGAAGAAGGTAAAATGAGCAGAGGAAACTTTCAAATACACTACGTCGATGCCGCACGTTTTGTCGTTGAGGAACTTACCGCGCGCAAATGGATCAAGTCTCATCCTGTTTTGGGCTATGATCGCGGCACAAAGCAAATTGCGACAAAATCTGAAACTTTGGCAGCATAATCCAAGTTTTGTTTACATAAATACATAAATGTTGTGCGGCCAACCGAACAGCGCCGCACAACTTATCCCTGAAAATAAGGCGTTTGTTTCGCGGGCAGTTCAACAGATGATCTGCATGCGGCAAATGTTGCCTCAGTCGCTGTGATCTTTCTTGCGCGATCACCTCTGCAAGCGAAAGATTGCCCAGACTTTTTTGCGCCGCGCTTGGCCCTTTCCCTAGCGCAAAAGCCCAAGTATAGGTAGGGAGCCTGTCGTCTGTGCGAGTCGCGGGTATCACATTATCGCGCAAGTTTAGGACACCATCCGCAATGTCATTTCTTTCTGGTATTTTTTCTTCTGACATGGCTATCGACCTTGGGACGGCCAATACCTTGGTCTATGTGCGCGGGCGCGGCATTGTCCTGAATGAGCCATCTGTTGTGGCCTATCAGGTCAAGGACGGGCGCAAAGTGGTGCTGGCGGTCGGGGATGATGCAAAGCTGATGCTGGGCCGCACGCCCGGCAGCATCGAGGCCATTCGCCCCATGCGGGACGGTGTGATTGCCGATTTCGACTCTGCCGAAGAAATGATCAAACATTTCATTCGCAAAGTGCATCGCCGCACCACCTTGTCCAAACCCAAGATTATTGTCTGCGTCCCCTATGGGGCCACCCCTGTTGAAAAACGCGCAATCCGTCAATCCGTTTTATCGGCGGGCGCGCGGCGCGCTGGGTTGATTCCAGAACCAATTGCTGCGGCCATTGGTGCGGGCCTGCCCATCACCGATCCGACAGGAAATATGGTGGTGGATATCGGCGGCGGCACCACAGAAGTGGCCGTGCTGTCTTTGGGCGACATTGTTTATGCCCGCTCGGCGCGCGTGGGCGGCGACCGTATGGACGAGGCGATCATCAGCTACCTGCGCCGCCAAATGAACCTATTGGTGGGCGAAACAACGGCAGAGCGCATCAAGACCACCATTGGCACCGCACGGATGCCCGATGATGGGCGCGGACAGGTCATGCTTATCCGCGGCCGCGATATCTTGAACGGCGTGCCAAAAGAAATCGAAATCAACCAAGCGCAAATCGCCGAGGCTTTGGCCGAACCGGTTCAGCAGATTTGCGATGCTGTGATGCTGGCGCTGGAAACAACGCCGCCCGATCTATCCGCCGATATCGTCGATCGCGGCGTGATGCTCACCGGCGGCGGCGCGCTTTTGGGCGAATTGGATTTGTCCTTGCGCGAGCAGACTGGGCTGTCCATCTCTGTTGCCAAT
>CAXNIF010000172.1:0-4760 GCA_964202345.1 Cypionkella sp. | reverse complement strand
GATGGGGTCAAGATCCTCTTTGTTGGGGCGTAGATTTTTCATGTGTCTCTCTTGGAATTTGGTTGCATGATCAATGTTCGGGCGCGATCAACGCCCCTTTTATGCTTCGCGATAGGCCGCGAAATTCGGCAATTTGTGCGCCGTTTTGGTTGACGATGGCCACGTCATAAAGCCCAGACCGACCCTGCTGCGACACGGCGCGGGCCTGGGCGATCAGGCGATCCCCCAATACGGCAGGGGCGATATAGGTGATCGTGGCATGCTGCCCCACCGTGCGTTGATTGGCACTGTTGCAGGCAAAGGCAAAACTGCTGTCAGCCAAGGTGAAAATGTAACCGCCATGGCATGTGCCCAAACCGTTGACCATTTTTTCCGTCACCATCATCGACACCCGCGCCTGGCCGGGCGCGATATGCTCGATCTGCATGCCAAGATGCTGGCTTGCCAAATCCGTATCCCAAAGCGCCTGCACCGAGGCGCTTGCCAATTCTTGCGCGTCCATCTCATCTATAGGCTTCATGATCCGTTAAACCGGGCTGGACGTTTTTCCAAAAAGGCTGTGACCCCTTCTGCATAGTCGCGGCTGCGCCCAGCGCGCTGTTGATAGTCACGTTCTAAATTGAGGTGATCATCAAAGCTGTTCTGGGCCGCCGCATGGATAAGTTTTTTGGTCAGCCCAAGGCCAAATGTCGGCCCAGCCGCCAGCGATTGGGCCAATTTTCTGGATTCTTCCATCAATATGGCGTCATCGACAGCTTGCCAGATCAATCCCCAATCCGCCGCTTTTTCCGCGCTCAACGGCGTTGCGGTCAAGGCCAAGGCCATGGCGCGCGGCGCGCCCAGAATATGGGTCAGCGACCAGCTTCCGCCAGCATCTGGAATCAGGCCAATTTTAGAAAAGGATTGAACAAATTTGGCAGATTTGGCGGCCAGCACGATATCGCAGGCCAGCGCGATATTAGCACCCGCCCCGGCGGCCACGCCATTCACCGCGCAAATCACGGGTTTGTCCAACTGCCTGATCAGCCGCAGCGTAGGATTGTAAAAAACATCCAGCGTCTTGCCAAGATCGGGGGCAGGGCCACCCTTTCGCGGGTCGCGGTCGCCCAAATCTTGCCCCGCACAAAAGCCGCGCCCGGCGCCTGTCAGCAAAACGGCGCGAATGGCATTGTCTTGTGCGGCGCGTTCAATTTGCGCGCGCAACGCAAGGTGCATTTCTTCGTTAAAAGAGTTCAGTTTGTCGGGCCGATTTAGCACCAACGTCAGAACCCCATCTTGTAAATCGGCAAGAACCACACCCGTTTCAGCCATCGAAATCCCCCCCCTTCGCCCGCCGTGACAGGCGATCGTAAAAAATCCTTGCATAAACCGACCGTTCGGTCAATGATAAATCAACAAAGTATTCTTTCCCCTTCGGAGGGCATGATGTCGGACTTTTTTCACCGCCACCAGTCAACGCTATCGGCGGCCTTGGCGGCGACGCAACAGCGTGAATATTTCTCGGCCTATCCCGAGGTGCCCAGCGGAAAATTATACGGCGAAACGGCAAAAAGCGATGGCGAGGCCGCTTTTACCGCGCTGCTTGAGCGCCCATTTGATCTGCCGCACCATCCCAATCATCACAACGCAGGGGCCGAGGCATCGCCTTTTGGGCGCGCGCTGGGTATTTCCTATCCCACCGACACGCCAGACGCGCTGATCGCGGCCGCCCGTGAGGCGGCGCCAGCCCTTGCCTTGGCCAGCATTGAAACCCGCGTCGGTGTTTGCCTTGAGGCGCTTGATCGCCTGAATCGGATCAGCTTTTTGATGGGTAATGCCACAATGCACACAACAGGCCAAGCCTTTGCCATGGCGTTTCAGGCGGGTGGCCCGCACGCGCAGGATCGCGGGCTTGAAGCCGTGGCAATTGCCTATGCAGAGATGACCCGATTTGCCGCCCAGGCGCGATGGGAAAAACCCCAAGGCAAAGCAGCCCCAATTGTGTTGCAAAAGACATGGCGGCTGCGCCCTGAGGGCATTGCCCTGACCATTGGCTGCAATACCTTTCCGACATGGAATTCATATCCTGGCCTTTTTGCCAGCTTGGCGACGGGCAATCCTGTCATCGTCAAACCGCATCCCAAGGCCATTTTGCCATTGGCCTTGACGGTGCGCGTGCTGCGCGAGGTTTTGATCGAGGCAGGGCTTTCTCCAAATGCTGTTTTGCTGGCCGTGGACGAGCCGGGTGCCGAAATCACCAAGGCGCTGGCCACACGCGCCGAAATCAAACTGATCGACTATACGGGCGCGGCCAGCTTTGGCCAATGGCTGCGCGACAATGCCAGACAAGCCCAGCTATTCACCGAAGAAACGGGGGTCAATAGCGTTATCATTGCCGCGACAGATGATCTTGGCGCGATGTGCGCAAACCTTGCCTTTGCGCTGTCACTTTATTCAGGGCAGATGTGCACCTCTCCGCAAAACATCTATATCCCCGCAGGCGGTATCACAACAGATCAGGGCCATAAGTCATTTGATGAGGTGGCGATGGCCCTTGTGGCCGCGGTGGATATGCTTTTGGCCGATCCCGCCCGCGCCGATGGGATTTGCGGGGCCATTGCGAATCTTGCGACTCAAGAACGGGTGACGCTGGCGGCAGGTCAGGTCAACGGGCGGGTTCTACGCCCCGGGGTTTCTGAGGGCGCGCAAGGCCCGCTGATTTTGGCAACTCAGACCACCGAGCCCTTGGCGAACGAGGAAAGTTTTGGACCCATCGCCTTTGTGATGGCCACCCGCGATATTGACGAAGCAGTGTCACATGCCGTCCAGCTTGCGAAAACCAAAGGGGCCATCACGGCGGCGCTTTACGATACGAATGACGAACGCATCAGCCATATCGAAGCGCTATTTCTTGGCGCTGGGGTCAATTTGTCGATCAACCTGATGGGCAATATTTTTGTGAATCAATCGGCAGCCTTTAGCGATTTTCATGTGTCGGGCGCAAACCCCTCTGGCAATGCCAGCTTGACCGACACGGCCTTTGTCGCCAGCCGTTTTCGCCGCGTGATGTCGCGGCGTTTGGCGTGAACGGGGGGCAAGACATGGTTGTCCAGATTGAACATATCGACAAAATCGCCATCGTGATGGTCGATTCCCCCCCCGTCAACGCCCTTGGGATGGCGCTGCGCCAGGCTTTATGGGAGGCAGCACAAAGCCTAGAGGCGGCCCCTTCGGTGGATGGGGTTGTGCTGATTTGCGCGGGCCGCACCTTTATTGCCGGCGCAGATGTGGCCGAGTTTGACAAACCGCCAGCGCCGCCGCATTTGCCTGATTTGGTTGATCTGATCGAGCAATCATCAAAGCCTTGGGTTGCCGCCATTCACGGCGCTGCTTTGGGCGGTGGATTTGAGATTGCGATGGGCTGTCGTTTCCGCCTGGCCCTAGAGACGGCGTCGATCGGCCTTCCAGAGGTTGCCTTGGGCATTGTTCCAGGCGCCTCGGGCACCGTCAGAACCCCCCGTTTGGCGGGGGTCAGCGCGGCGGTGGAATTGGTGACCTCTGGGCGTCCAATTTCTGCGGCCAAGGCGCTGGACATGGGGTTATTGGACCGGGTGGTTAGCAGCGACTTGCGCCGACATGCCATCGAATTTGCGCGCGCGGCGCTGTCAGATAGCCTGCCGCCCCCGATTTCACAGCGCCCCGTCGCGCCCTTAGATGCGGCATGGTGGGACGGCATGCGCAAAACCATCTCGCAGCGCGCCAAGGGTGAAATTGCGCCTTTGCGCGCATTGGATTGTGTGCGCTACGCCAGCGAAAATCCCTTTGCGCCCGCCATGGCGCACGAACGCGCAACATTTTTGGACCTGCGCCAATCGGCTCAGGCGGCCGCTTTGCGCCATATATTCTTTGCTGAGCGCGGCGCAGCGCGCCCCCCTCATCTAGAAGGGGTTGCCCCCAGCCCGATGGCGTCGGTGGCGGTGATTGGCGGCGGCACAATGGGCGCGGGCATTGCAGCCGCTTTACTGGATGCGGGCCTGCCCGTTGTTATGGTCGAGCGCGACGCGCCCTCTCTTGATCGCGGCCTTGATAACCTGCGCGGAATTTTTGAAGGTGCCATAAAACGCGGAAAGATGACCAAGGAACAGGCATCACAGCGTATGGCGGCCTTTGTCGCGACGCAAGATTATGCCCAAGTTTCCCATGTCGATTTGGTGATCGAAGCGGTGTTTGAAGATATTTCCGTCAAGCGCGGTGTCTTTGCAAATTTGGCTCAGTTTTGCCGATCAGATACAATTTTGGCGACAAATACCTCCTACCTTGATCCAAGAGAGATGGCGCAAGATCTGCCCAACCCGGAACGATTTATTGGGCTGCATTTTTTCAGCCCCGCCCATATCATGAAACTTTTGGAAATTGTGCCCTTGCCAATGACCGATTCAAAAACGCTGGCCACGGGCTTTGCCTTGGCCAAGAAACTGGGAAAGATTCCCGTTCAAGCGGGTATTTGCGACGGCTTTATTGGCAATCGGATCTTGCGGCGCTACCGCGCCGAAGCGGAAAATCTTTTGCGCGCGGGCACGCCCATTGCTGATATTGACGCTGCGATGCGCGAATATGGCTTTGCGATGGGCCCTTTTGAAGCCCAAGATCTGGGCGGGCTGGATATTGCATTTTTGCAGCGCGAAGCCGCCCGTGCCGCAGGACAGCACATTGCCGAAACCTTGGGCGATATCCTTGTGCGTGCGGGCCGCAAAGGACAAAAAAGTGCGGCAGGTTGGTAT
>CAXNIF010000171.1:0-4763 GCA_964202345.1 Cypionkella sp. | reverse complement strand
CCAGATTTCCCTTTGCCGTGCGCAAATCCAATTGGGAGGCCCAGCCCTTTTTAGATGCGGCCGCGGCGATTCCCTATATTCCCGCAATTTCCCTTTTATACGACCCGTTCACCCCCGAAGATAAGCAGCATGCGCGGCGTCTGGATGGGCCAAACGTTCAACATATCCGTCTCAATCACGCAACCCACGAGGCGGTGCGCGTGGTGATTAAATCTGGCACATTTGCGCCAATGGTCGCTGATATGTTGACCCATGGGCGCATTACCCCGCAGTTTTGGGTGCAGTATCGCGGACGGCGAGCTGTGCCAAAGTGGCAAAAGTCAATGCTCTTTATGGCGCTGCAGCGCCAGCATTTTCGCGGCGTTTTGCAAGCAGCCAATGTGGTGCTGGCCGCAGGGTCGGCGGCGGGACTGGCCGAGGATGAATTGGTATTTGCCCGTCGGGCAAGACGCGAAGCTTTGCGCCAAATTGGCGCGCAAATGGCAGGGTAAGGGGGCAGAATGGATAAAACACGCGCACCCATGATGGCGATGACGATGGTTGGCGGCGATCATTTCTTTTTGCGCCGCTGGGTTGAATATTATGGCGCGCAATTGGGGCGCGAACATTGCTATGTTTTGTCTCACGGCGGCGATCCTGAACATAAGAAAATCGCGCAAGGCTGCAACATCATTTATCTGCCCTATGATGCCACGCGCAATTGCTTCAACCAGCGCCGCTGGCAAATGCTCTCGCGGCTGACTTCTGGTTTTACCAATTTTTATAATTGGGTTCTGGTTGGCGATGTCGATGAATTGGTGGTTGTCGATCCTGCCGTATCGGGCAGTTTGAAAGATTATGTGACAGCCATCAACCCCAAGAGCGGGCCAAAGGTGTTGACGCCTTTTGCCATTGAAATGGTGCATACACCCGATCTAGAGCCGGAAAAGCTAAGTGATGACCGAAAAATTCTGAGCATGCGCCGCAATTTTCGACTAAATGCCAATTATGCAAAACCCTGCATCACGGCGACCAAGCTCGATATTGTGCCCGGCGGGCATTTTGCATCGCACCCGCATCTGCACCTTGATCCGCATTTGTATTTGTTTCACCTGCGTTTCATCGACTATGATCTTTGCGCACAGCGTCTGGCCACGCGGCGTGCGCAGCGCGATGTTCAAAGCGGTTCATTGGCAGAAGTGACGCGTGAAAAAACGGGTTGGGATACCGCTTGGGATACCGATGTCGCACTGTGCAAACAAAAGCCTATTCGCGAAGATGTTGAGTTTCAAGACTTCCGCGCCGAAATGCGCGACGGTTGGCGGCAAAAAAAAGTGGTTTATTGGGCACCTGGGGGGGCGCGTCCTAAGGGGCTTTATTCTTTGCCCGAGCGATTTGCCAATGTGTTCTGAGGTGGCGGTATGAGCAAGACCGAAGCAAGCGGCGTTATCATTCGGGCCGAAAATGGCGATGTCATCGGCTGGGACGAGACGGGGCTGGTGCTGCGCCTGTCCGATCGCGTCATCGCCGATATCGCCGCGCGGTTGAATGTGGCCAATCTGACCAATGATCGGGCAGGGCAAGCGTCTGAAAAATCGGATGCGCTTTTTGGCGCGCATGGGGCGCAGATTGATGATGATATTGACGCTTGGGCCGTCGATAGGCGCGGTGATTGGGTGTATTTTCAGGCGAATTTACCCGGAGCGGATTGCCCGCGCGGTTACATGCGCCACAAGGATGGCCCCACAATTCTTGCACAGTCGCATTTGCCTTTGATGGGAATTTTCGCTCTTGGTGGCGCGCGGGCGCAGTTGGGCCAGCCGCTGCCTTCGCGCTTTCCGTATCATCTTTTCGCCCCGGCAGATGATATTGGCGCCGCCGGCATGGGCGGCGAGGGTGAGGCTGTCGCGACGGCACAGCTTTTGCCGCTGCGTGCCTTGACGCATGAGGCGCTTTTGGCCGAAAAGCTGCTGGCCATGCGCCAAGCGGCAGGGGCGGGCCTGCCGCTGTTCTTTGTGCGCGCTGAAACCGATATGGCGGCATCTGCCAAAGAATTGGGGCAGGGCGCGGCGATGGCAAATCTACGCCAAGCTTTGCAAAATTTTTATCTTGCGGCGGCCCATCTGGGACGCCCCGCCAAGGTGGCGGCGATTTGTTTGGACTATTGCCTTGAAGATGTTGCGGGCGATGGCATGGCTTACCGAGATGGCATCATGGCCGTTATGGCGCAAATCACCCAAACGCTGGGCAATTTGGGCGCGCCTAGGCCGATGTTTCTGTCTGGATTTGATTGTGGCACACAATCCATCACGACAGGGGCAGCGCTGCAAGGTCAGTGGGAATTGGCCTGGAACCACGGCGATCATCCGCTGATCTGCACGGGGCCAAGCTATGCCTATGCGATGGATGACACCGGGCGGCTTCGCCCCGAAGGTCAGCGCGCCAAGGCAGAACTCTCGGCCCATGCGCTGCTGGCCTGCGAGGCGGGAAAGGTGTGGCACTGTCCCACCATTCAATTGGCAGAGCGGGCGGGCGATGACATTCGCCTGATTTGCGAAGCAATGGATGGATTGACCCTTGATCCGCGTGACCCCTTCGATGCAGGTGCTGCGGCAGGGTTCCGATTGGACGGCGCGCGCAATAAGGCCGAAATCAAAAAGGTCGAAATCGACCCCAAAGACAAACGCGCGGTGATTTTACGCTGCTCGGCCCGCCCAGAGGGCGAGGTTTTTGTGGCCTATGCTTATGGGGCGGCCCCGCGTCAGGGCGCGCATCTATTTCCCGCCAATGCAGGGGCGCTGCGCGATACTTGGGAAGTCGAAGGCAGCGCAGAAATGCCTTTGCACCGCTGGGCACTACCTGCCCGTTTACGCCTGACGGATGGTCCGGCATGAGCTTTGACGCGCAATCGATCTTGGGCGATCATATTGCGGTGATTTGGGTAGATGACATGATTGATGTCTTTACCTGGAGGGACGCTTTTGGCATTTCCATCCTGACCCCGAATCTGGACAAGTTGTTTGCGCGCGGGGTGCGCTTTGCCAATGCCTATGCCACGGTGCCGCTTTGCGCGCCCTGCCGCGCGGAACTCGCCACGGGGCTTTCGCCCTTTCGCACGGGGCTGGTGGATTTGAACCGCTTTTGGCGGCAGGTATTGCCGCCCGAAAAGGCTTGGGCCTATGATCTGCGCCGCGCGGGTTTTTACAATTTCACCACCGGCAAGGTGGATGCCACCTATCGGCCTATGCCTGAAAAATACCGCCGCATTTTGTTTCACGAAGACCCGATTTGCCAAGACAAAGGCGGACGCCGCAAATTGAAAGATTATTTGGACCGCGGCCCCGGCATTCGCGGGGTCAATCACCCCCATGATGATGGCAGTCAAGATCACCTGTTTTTTGATTTCGACGTGGCGCAAAACGCCATTGATCATCTGGGCCGCGCTGACCCTGCGCGGCGGCATTTGATCCAATTGGGCTTTAAGCATCCGCATTACAGCTTGGATGCGCCGGATCGATTTTATCAAATGTATGATGCCAGCGCGATTGAATGGCCCAAGATCGCCGCGCCCGAAGATTTTCACGGCCCACAACCGGGCTTTGCCGTTTATGAAGCGGCCTATATCGCCAATGGCAGTTGGACGCCCGAAAAAGCGGGGGATGAGGGCTGGCGACAAGTGGTGCGCGCCTATTTTGCCGCCATCAGCCATGTCGATCACGAAATTGGCCGCTTTTTGGAGGCGCTGGCAGCATCGCCTTTGGGCGATAAAACGACGGTGATTTTTCTGTCCGACAATGGCTTTAACTTGGGCAATCACGACAGTTTCCACAAAATGAGCCAATGGGACAGCGCCGCCCATGTGCCGTTTTGCATCGCCTCTGCCCGTATGACCCAAGGCGCGGTGGTGCATACGCCGATCAGTTTGCATAATTTCCCCAAGACCATAATGCAATTGGCAGGGCTGCCGCCGCGCCCAGATTGGGTGTCTGGGCAAAGCCTATTACCGCTGATCGATGCCAGCTTTGGCCAATATGATTACAGCAAATCACCCGTCACTTCGGTGTTTGGCACTTTGTCGGTGCGGCCTTCGGTTGCGGGCTATGAGCAGTATCGCTATTTCCGCTATCCCAATGGCGAAGAGCATATTTACGATATCGTCGCCGATCCGGGCGAGACGAAAAACCTAGTTGGCACGGCCCCGCTAGAGTTTTTGCGCAGCGAATTGGTCAAAGGCGCGCTGGATTTGGGGCTTGATCTGCGCGGCTATGAAAACCCCGCCGATGGGGTGAATGCGATGTTGGCCGTGGATGGCTCGGTCGTGCTGGAAGGCACGCGCGGGGGCGATAGCTACTGGACCTATGGCGCTGATTCCGAGAAAATTCGTGAAGCGAAGGACGGCGGCAACGACACCCTGTGGTATATGGGCGGGCCTGATAATTACGTTTTGCACTGCCCCATGAATGTTGAAAATATTCGTATTGCAACGGTGGTGGCCCGCCATGAAAACCCGTCTCGCAAAGAGGGGCGGGTGCAGCGCATTGTGGCCCATCCTGACAGCCCCATTCACTTTGAAACATCTGAGCGGGTTTTGGTGGATGTGCGCGGATCGCGCGGCGATGATGTTTTGATCGGCCCGAAATACGGCGGAGCTACCTTTTACGGCGGCGATGGCGATGACCAATTGATCGCAATCGCCAAACTGCCCAGCTCGCGACATGCCTTTTACGGCGGGGCGGGGAATGACCGTTTGGAAGGCGGCGGTGGGCGCGACATTCTGGACGGCG
>CAXNIF010000170.1:0-4765 GCA_964202345.1 Cypionkella sp. | reverse complement strand
GGATGCTGGTGGGGCCAAAATCCAGCCAAAGTGAAATTGAAAGTTTTCGCGCCCGCATTTTGGCCAATCCGTCCAATTATATCGCCCAACCAACGCTGGCGCTATCCACCACGCCCACATTTGTAGATGAAGGGATTGCGCCGCGCCATGTCGATTTGCGGCCCTATTGTCTGGTAGGAGAAAAGATTGATTTGGTGCCGGGCGGTTTGACGCGCGTGGCGCTGCGCGAAGGCTCGCTGGTGGTGAATTCATCGCAAGGCGGCGGCGTCAAGGATACTTGGGTCTTGGTCGATTAGGGTTTGGGTCACATACATGCTCAGTAGAACCGCCGATAGTCTGTTTTGGATTGCCCGCAACATGGAGCGCGCCGAAACCAATGCCCGCCTTTTGGAAGTGGGGGCCCGCATGTCGCTGCTTCCCACGGCGCAGGGCTTTCGCTCGGATTGGGATAGCCTTTTGCGCGCCAGTGGTAACTTGGTGGGCTATAGTGCCAAATATGGCTTGCCAAATCAGAAGAACATTGAAAATTATCTGTTTTTTGACCGCGACAATCCCAATTCCATTGCATCTTGCCTTACAAACGCGCGCGAAAATGGGCGGATTATTCGCACCGCGCTGACAACGCAAGTTTGGGATGCGCTCAATACCGCCTTTCAGGAGTTGCGCGGCTATGAGTCCATGCGGCTGGGGCATGATCTGTCTCATTTGACCGATTGGGTGATGCGGCAAGCGGCGATGCTGCGCGGGGCCATTGATGCGACATTGCTGCGCAACGATGGCTATAATTTTTTGAATTTTGGCTATTATCTGGAACGCGGCGACAGCACGGCGCGGATGATGGATGTGAAATACTATGTGCTGCTGCCCAGTGCAGATTATATCGGCACGGGGCTGGATAACGATCAATGGTCGATGTTGCTGCGGGCGATGTCGGCAAGCCGCGCCTTTCACTGGGCCTATGGCGGCGAGATTACCTCGGCCAAGATCGCACATTTTTTGATCTTGAACCCGCAATGTCCGCGCAGTTTGATCACTTGCGTGGCAGGCATGAACGATCACGCGCAGCGTTTGGCCAAACTTTATGGGCGTGAGACCTCTGCCACCGCCGCCGTCGCGCGCCTGTTGGCAGAATTGGAAAGCCAATCGAGCGAGCGCATTTTTGACGAGGGGTTGCACGAGTTTTTGACCCGCTACATCCAGCAAACGGCCGAATTAGGCCGTGTCATTCATGACAGCTATTTGTCGGGGGATATTCAGTGATGCTGCTTAGCGTGAACCATATCACCCGCTATGTCTATGATCGCCCCGTGCGTGGCACCGTGCAAAGCCATCGATTGATCCCTTCGCGCTTTGAGGGGCAAAAAGTGCTCGATTGGGCGGTCAGCGTGTCGGGCGGGGTGATGGGCGGAGGCTTTCGCGACGGGGCGGGGGATTATGTTCAAAGCTATACCATTGCAGGCCCTTGCGACGAAATTACGGTGCAGGTGACGGGGCAAGTTGAAACTGTCGATTTGGCAGGGGTGTTGCGCGGCCACCGCGAGACGATATCCCCCTTAGCCTATTTGCGCCAAACCCCTGCCACGCAGCCTGATGGGGCCATTACCGCGTTAAGCGCAGCCTTCACCCCCCAAGATGCGCTGGGCGGGGCGCATAGCTTGTCGCGGGCGGTGTCAGAGGCCATCACCTATGCGCCCGGAGCGACCCATGCTGCAACAACAGCGGCCCAAGCCTTGGCGCAGGGTGCGGGGGTATGCCAAGATCACGCGCAGGTGCTGATTTCGGCGGCCCGCCATGCGGGATTGCCTGCGCGCTATGTCTCGGGCTATCTGCACACCTCGCAAGATGGCCAAGCGCATGAGGCGGCCCATGCATGGGCTGAGATTCACCTTGCAGGGCTGGGATGGGTCGGTTTTGACCCGGCCAATCAATGTTGCCCTGATGGGCGCTATATCCGTCTGGGATCGGGTTTTGATGCCCAAGATGCCGCCCCCATTCGCGGCGTATCACGGGCCATGGGGGGCAATGGGGCGGCGCTGGAAAATTTATCGGTGACCGTTGCGATTGCCGCGCAGGCACAATAGCCTAGGCGCATGGCCAACGGAGTTTCTATTTTGACCTATTGCGTCGGACTTTTATTAAATGAGGGCATGGTGATGCTCTCGGATACCCGCACGAATGCGGGGCTGGATAATATCGCCACATATCGCAAGATGTTCACCTTTGAAGACCCGGGCGAGCGGGTGATCGTCATCGCCACGGCGGGCAGCCTATCGGTCACACAAACCACGATTGCCCGCCTGCGCGAAGCCATTGATGATCCCGATGCAGGGGAAGAGACATCGATCATGCGGGCACCGACAATGCTGAAAGTGGCCTCAATCATTGGGGCAACGCTATGCGCGGTGCGCCAAGAGATTGACGA
The DNA here is from genome assembly GCA_964202345.1 of Cypionkella sp. GTDB lineage: Bacteria > Pseudomonadota > Alphaproteobacteria > Rhodobacterales > Rhodobacteraceae > Cypionkella. The sequence continues at coordinate 2,343 of CAXNIF010000170.1, read as the reverse complement.
AAAACTGGCCACGATGAAGCAAGGGGCCAGCGCGACGATGCTGGTGGCAGCTCAGCGCAAAGGCGGCGACATGCGCCTGTTTCTAATTTATCCCGAAGGCAATTTCATCGAAGCGACCGAGGACACGCCGTTTTTGCAAATTGGCGAACATAAATACGGCAAGCCCATTCTTGACCGCGTGGTCAAACCGACCACCAGCTTGGCCGATGCCGAAAAGGCGGTGCTTTTGTCGATGGATTCCACCTTACGATCCAATCTATCGGTGGGGATGCCGCTGGATTTATGCATCATCGAAAAGGATGCGTTGCGCCTGTCGCGCATGCGCCGAATCGAGGCGGGGGACGCGGCGTTTCGTGCCATGTCCGAAGGCTGGAGCCGCGCGTTGCGCGAAGGATTTGCGCAAATCAAGGTGTAAGGCATGGCGCGGGCAAGCCTAGTGCGCGGGTTAGCCGCGCGGACAAGCCTAGTGCGCGGGTTAGCCGCGCGGGCAAGCCTAGTGCGCGGGTTAGCCGCGTGGACAAGCCTAGTGCGCGGGTTAGCCGCGCGGCATGAATTTTGCCGCGCTAAGGGTTGGGTTTTTGGGCATCAAACAGCGCGCAGGCGCTGTCGAAAAACCGCGCGCGCGCCTGTGGCCCCTCCATCATGATTTCGTGTTCGGCCCCTGTATACAGGTCAAGTTTTGACCCTGCCCAAATTGCCATTCGGGCGTGAATGGGCATGGGATCGACCACTTTTTCGGCGGTGCCAAGGGCCGTGTAACAGGGCAAGCTTGGCGAAGGCAGCATCGAGAGCGCATGGCATTCCATCAGCGCCGCCCGCCCCCATGCGATGCTTGGCCCGCCCAAGGTTAATTCTGGGTGAGCCAATGCTTGCTCTGCCATATAGCGCCACATGTCTGGATCGGTCGTCAGCACATTTCCCATAAATTGTGCATCCGTGACATAGGTCTTAGCCCCGGTGCCGGGCGCATAAAGGTGGCTAAGGCCAAAAAGCGAGGACACCGCTGTGATCACCCCTGCCACGGGTCGCATCCAAGAAGATAGGGCGATCCCCCACATGGGCGCACTAAAGACGGCCGCCTGAAACGGGTGGCCACCCGACACCAACCGGCGCAGGGCAATGCATCCCCCCATTGAATGGGACAGCAGAAAATAAGGCTGCGGCAGCTCATGGCGCTGGGCAGTATCCAGCATTGTGTCCAAATCAAGTTGATACTGGGAAAAATCCTGAATATGTCCAGTCATCGGATCTGCGCTAAGGCGCGCCGACAGGCCTTGCCCGCGAAAATCAAGGCTGATGGTGGCATAGCCCCGCACTCCCAAATCCGCGGCAGCGCGGCCATATTTTTCGATGTATTCCGTTCGCCCTGGCAACAGAAATACCGTGCCTTTCGCAGCCGCTTTGGGCCAAATGCCCAGGCGCAAGCGCATCGAATCAGGTGCGTTGACCCAGACCGCAAAGCCGCCTTGCGGCCCATCCGCCACATCATCAAACAAAGGCGCCCTTGTCATGCGAGCGCCGCGCCCAAACGCATGGCCATTGGAAGCGAGCCATCAATTTTCAGCTTGCCCGACATATAGGCCCCCGTGGCCCCCATCTCGCCCGCCAAAATTGCGGCAAAGACATCGGCATCGGCGGTTAGGGTCACATCAGCCTCTTCGTCGCCCGCGCGCACGCCGCTGGCATCCAGCATGATCGCGCCTTCACCTTCGATGACAAATTTTGCAATGCCGTCAAAACCTGCGGCCATTTTTTCTGCAAGTGCATGCACCGCCTTGGCAATGACATCTGACATATTTTTTCCTTTATACCTTGTTATGCGTCAAATTTGCGCGAACTTCTCCACGCCCTCTGGAAATCTGCGCGTATTGCGTTACGCTTGTCACTATGAAAGCACGAAATTGTAACCTCAACCCTATCGTTACGGCAGTTGCGATCTTTTTTTTCGCCGCTGTGCCGACTTGGGCACAGGGTGGGGCGGGGCAGTCGGATTTAGATGGGCTTTTTGACAGGTTGAAAACGGCAAGCGTCCAAGAAGCCGCCGAGATTGAATCTGAAATTTGGCTGATTTGGTCCAAGTCGGGATCAGCGGCGATGGATTTGCTGCTGGAACGCGGGCGCGCGGCCATGGCGGCAGGCGATACTACCTTGGCGGTCGAACATTTAACCGCGCTGGTCGATCATGCCCCCGATTTTGCCGAAGGGTGGAACGCGCGCGCCACGGCCTATTTCCAGGCGGGCGAACTTGGCCCATCGCTGGCTGACATTGGCAAAACCCTGACATTGAACCCGCGTCATTTTGGGGCGCTGTCGGGGCTTGGCGCAATTTTTGAGGCCTTGGAG
>CAXNIF010000169.1:0-4775 GCA_964202345.1 Cypionkella sp. | reverse complement strand
AGATATTGTGATCAAAAATATCGGTGGTATTTTGCGGATCTAGCATGCCTTTTTCATACCTTGCCGCCATTGGACAGTATTTCTGGCATTTTGTCGCCAAACATACTGATTTCATTTGCGATTTTGGGTATCTTTCCCTGGTTTGCCCGCTTGATCGTCGCGGCCATAAACCGCCGCAAAGCCTATCGCGGGTTCAAACGCCCAAGGCAGTTTGACCGCAATCTTATTGTGATCGGGGCTGGCGCGGCGGGCCTTGTGTCGGCCTATATTGCGGCAGCCACGCGCGCCAAAGTCACCTTGATCGAGGCGCATAAAATGGGTGGCGATTGCCTGAATTACGGCTGTGTGCCGTCAAAGGCGCTGATCCAATCGGCGAAATTGGCCCATCAGATGCGCCATGCCAGCCGTTTCGGTCTTGGCGAAGTGACGCCGAAAGTAAATTTTGCCGCCCTTATGGCCCGCGTGCACAGCGTGATCGCCGACATTGCCCCCGCCGATAGCGTCGAGCGCTATACCGGACTGGGCGTAGAGGTGCTGCAAGGCTATGCGCGCTTGGTTGACCCTTGGACGGTCGAGATCAATTTAAACAGCGGTGAAACGCAGCGCCTAACAAGCCGTGCGATCATTATCGCCACGGGAGCCGCGCCATTTGTGCCGCCATTGCCAGGATTGGCGGATGTCGGATGTCTCACCTCGGATACGCTTTGGGATCGGCTTAAAAACCGCGAAACTGTCCCCAAGCGCATGGTGGTTCTGGGCGGCGGGCCGATTGGATGCGAGCTGGCCCAAAGCTTTGCGCGTCTTGGGGCGCATGTCACGCAAATAGAGATGGCCCCGCGCCTGATGATGCGCGAGGATAGCGACGCCGCCGCCTATATCGAGACGGCCTTGCGCGCCGATGGGGTAGAGGTCTTGACCAAACACAGAGCCACCGCTTGCGGCGTCGCACGGGGCGTAAAATGGATCGCCGTGGAAAGCGCGGGCGTTACCCGAAAAATCGCCTTTGACGAGATCATCGTGGCCGTGGGCCGTGCGCCGCGCTTGACGGGCTTTGGTTTGGAAGAGTTGGGCATTAAAACAGGCCGCGTGGTGGAAACCAACGATTACCTGGAAACGCTGTTTCCCCATATCTTGGCAGCGGGCGATGTGGCTGGCCCCTTTCAGTTCACGCATGCCGCCAGTCATCAAGCGTGGTTTGCCACAATCAACGCCCTTTTTGGCGGTTTTTGGCGGTTTAAGGCCGATTACCGCGTTATCCCTTGGGCCACGTTCACCGACCCAGAGCTGGCGCGCGTGGGGCTTTCCGAAGCTGAGGCGCAGGCCGCGGGCATCCTTGTCGAGGTGACACGTTATGACCTAAGCCATCTTGACCGCGCAGTGACTGACGGAACGAATAGTGGCTTTGTTAAGGTGTTGACGTCCCCTGGCCGCGACCGCATTTTGGGCGCTACAATTGTTGGGCCGCATGCGGGCGATATCATCGCCGAATTTGTTCTGGCCATGAAGCATGGGTTGGGCTTGGGCAAGATATTGGGCACAATCCATATCTACCCAACACTGGCCGAGGCGAATAAATTCGCGGCGGGAAATTGGCGGCGCGCCCATGTGAACCCGCGGATGCTGCAACTCGCACAGTGGTTTCATGCCCAGCGGCGCGGCAAGGCTTAATGAAGAAAAGGAAATGACATGAAACGCCTTCTATCTGCCGCCCTATTCACGGCCTACCTGTCCAACCCTGCTTTGGCAGATTGGCAGTCAACCTTGGACGCGGCGCGCGGGCAAACTGTTTACTGGAACGCGTGGGGCGGGGATGCGCGCACCAATGACTTTATCTCTTGGGTATCCGCACAGACCGAAGCCGAGTTTGGCGTGCGAATCGAACATGTCAAACTGACCGATACCGCCGATGCCGTCACCCGAGTCTTATCGGAAAAGGCGGCGGGCCAAAACATGGACGGCAGCATTGATCTGATTTGGATCAACGGGCCAAACTTTCTGGCAATGAAGCAGCAAGGCCTGTTGCACGGCCCCTTTGTGGCCGATTTACCCAATGCCCAATATCTGGATTTGTCACCAAACTCGCCAAATTCAATAGATTTCACCACGCCCGTCGAAGGTATGGAAAGCCCGTGGCGGTTGGCGAAATTTGTGTTCATCTATGACAGCGCCCGCGTCAAGTCACCGCCGCAAACCATGGCCGAAATTGCCAATTGGGCAGCCAGCAACCCTGGCCGAATGACGCATCCAAATCCGTCAGATTTCATTGGCGCGACATTTTTGAAACAGGCGCTGATCGAACTGACCCCCGACCCCGCTGCGCTGCAATTTCCCGTGACAGATGCCGCCTTTGCAGCCGCCACTGCACCGCTTTGGGCGTGGTATGACGCGCTGCGCCCCCATTTGTGGCGGCAAGGCGCGGCATTTCCCGAAAATCAATCTGCGCAAGAGCAATTGCTAAATGATGGGGAAATTGACATCTCAATGTCCTTTGACCCTGCCTCTGCCGCCGCAGGAATCGCGCAAGGATTATTGCCGCAAACGGCGCGGGTTTTTGTGCCAAAGGCGGGCAGTATCGGCAATGTTAGCTTTGTTGCCATACCCTTTAACGCCGCCAATGCCGAGGGAGCGCAAGTTGTGGCCAATTTTCTGCTGGAACCCGCAACACAGGCACATATGCAAAATATCGAAGTTTTGGGCAGTTTTTCCGTGCTGGACGATGCCAAGCTGGAGGCACAAGCACAGGCGGCCTTTGCCGCCCTCCCCTCATCGCCTGCATTGCCCTCATTGGCAGAACTTGGCCCCACCTTGCTAGAGCCGCATGCCAGTTGGATGACGCGCCTGACGGATGAATGGGCGCAGCGTTACACAAAGTGATCTTTGCGCAAGGCCCATTCGTGCAATCTATACCCCAAGCTTTGGCGCAGCTTGGGGTGCTGGCGATTGTGGCTTTTGCGGTGATGGTGCCTATATTGGCAAGTCTTTGGCAAAGCCTGCGCGCCGCATTCGATGTTCTGCCCGTCTTGGGGCAAACCAAAGCGAGTTTGGCGCCATGGGCGGATTTGGCACAGACACCTGGGTTGCTGACAGCGGTTAAACTGACTGTGGCGACTGGGTTTTGCGCCACAGTCATTGCGTTTATCTTGGCATTGGCTCTTGTCGCCGCAGTGCAACGCGCCGCGCCATCAAACTTTGCGACACGGTTGCTCACGCCGTTTTTAGCAATGCCCCATGCAGCCATTGCAGTGGGACTGGCTTTTGTGCTGGCGCCTTCGGGATGGATCGCGCGCGCGCTTGCCCCGATTTTTGGTTGGGCTCTGCCGCCTGACATTGCTTCGGTGGCAGACCCCTATGGCGCGGCATTGACCTTTGGTCTGGTGGTTAAGGAAATGCCCTTTTTGGCATTGGTTATTCTGGCGGCGACAACACAAATCCCGCTCGCGCGGACGCTGGCGGCGGGGCGGGCGCTGGGCTATGGGCGGGCGGCGCTGTGGATTTGGGTGATTTTGCCACAAATCTGGCCCCTTGTCCGATTGCCGGTCTATATTGTGCTGGCCTTTGGCCTGTCGGTGATTGACATGGCGCTGATCCTTGGGCCATCGAACCCGCCGACCCTCGCCGTTTTACTGGCGCGCATGTATGCCAGCCCAGATGTCACGCAATGGATGCCAGCCTCGGCCGGTGCCGTGCTGCTGCTGGGTTTGGTCGGCGCGAGTTTTGCTGCTGTGTACATGGCTGAAATCATTGCTGCTCGGGTCGGGCGTTACATGGCCTATTCTGGCCGGCGCAAAGGACCTCTTTCCATGGCCGCTGATGCGCTGGCCTTCTTTGCCGGCGCTGTTTTGGCCTTGGGGGCGCTTTGCGTTGTGGCGCTGGCGCTTTGGTCGGTGGCATGGCGCTGGGCTTGGCCCGACATTTTGCCCAGCGCGCTGTCCTCCAAGGCATGGATCAGCGCGACTTGGGCCAGCCCCGCGCTGGCCACCATCGTCATTGCCATCAGCGCAACCACACTGGCCCTAACCTTGGCAGTGGCTTGGCTGGAAAGCGAAGAGCGTGAAACCGCTTTGGGGTCGGTTCTGGGCGCTATGATTTACCTGCCACTGTTGATCCCGCAGGTTTCGTTTTTGTTTGGCATGAACATATTGGCGATCATGCTGGGCATAAGTGGCGGACTAGCGGCCGTGATTTGGGCCCATTTTTTGTTTGTTTTTCCCTATGTGATGATCACCCTTGCGGCGCCGTGGCGGGCATTGGACAGGCGCTATTTACAAACTGCGGCGGCGCTGGGTGCGTCAAGAGGGCGGCGGCTGATTTTCATAAAGATGCCGCTGCTTTTGTCGCCGATTTTGGCCGCCTTTGCGATTGGTATTGCCGTGTCTGTGGCGCAATATTTGCCTACGCTATTTTTGGGCGCGGGGCGTGTTGCGACCCTAACCACCGAAGCCGTGACTCTGTCTGCCTCGTCAGATCGCAGGGTGCTGTCCGTGGTGGCCACATTGCAGGCTGTTTTGCCATTTGCAGCCTATTTTGCCGCCTTTGCCCTTCCCGCCTTTGTTTTTAGAAATCGCCGCGACCTGATTGGAGCTGCAACATGACACTAGAGTTGCGCGACGTAACCCTTGGGCGCATGGGGGCCATGCCCCTTATGGAATCGCTGTCCCTACAGGTGGCGGGCGGGCAGATCGGCGCAATCATGGGGCCGTCTGGTTGTGGAAAATCCACCTTGCTGGCAGCCATCGGCGGACATTTAAGCAAAGATTTCATTTGCTTAGGAAAAG
>CAXNIF010000168.1:0-4794 GCA_964202345.1 Cypionkella sp. | reverse complement strand
CACCAAGGGATACAGCGAAATGCAGGTGATTTTGGGCCAAGCCCTGCGCAACGCTGCTTTGCCAACGCTGACCTTGATTGGCGTGCAGTTTACCTTTTTGATCGGCGGCACTGTCATTATCGAAAGGCTGTTTTCCTACGAGGGGTTGGGAAATATGGCGATTGATGCGGTGATCAATCGCGATCTTCCTTTGATACAAGGCATCGTGATTTTATTCGCAGTCATCTTCACCACGATCAATTTGATCGTTGATTTGCTATATGCCGTTTTGAACCCAAGGCTGCGCCATGGTTGATGGTCGCGCCATGACAAAACGCCGCGCGGGGCTGCGGCTTTGGCTATCTGCGATCTGGCTGGTCGCTTTGGCATTGGCGGCGGTGCTGGCCCCTTGGATTGCGCCGCATGATCCTTTGGCGCAAGACTTGTTCTTGGGCCAATTGCCACCCTTTTGGATGCAAGGCGCAGAGCCAGGCTATTGGCTGGGCACCGATAGTTTGGGGCGCGATGTTGCATCGCGAATCCTTTACGGCGCGCAAATTTCATTTCAAGTTGCGCTGATTGCAGGAACGCTGACTTGCCTGATAGGGGCAAGCCTAGGGCTTTTGGCAGGGTTTTTGCGTGGCTGGGTCGATGTTGTTATTTCCCGCATGATTGATATTTGGATGGCCTTTCCGCCTGTCTTGTTTTCCATCTTGTTGATTGCCGTTCTTGGGCCAAGCCTGACCTCAATTGTTATCGCCATTGTGGCGATTGACTGGACAAGGTTTGCCCGCGTGGTGCGTGCCGAAGCGATGGCCCAAGGCGCGATGGATTATGTGGCATCCGCCCGCGTGGCGGGTCGCGGCCGGATTGGCATCATGCTGCGCGAGATTTTGCCCAATGTTTTGCCCACGATCGTTGTTCTACTGACACTGGAAATGGGCATTAGCGTTATCGTCGAGGCGATTTTGTCTTTTGTGAACCTATCCATTTCGACAGATGATCCGACATGGGGCAGCATGATCGCCGAAGGGCGTGCGGCGATTTATCAATCCTGGTGGGTGCTGGTTTTCCCGCTCGCCACCTTATTTGTGACTGTCTTGGCCTTTTCTCAATTGGGCGAGGGTCTGAAAGACCGCTTTGATCCGGTGCTGCGATGAATTTTCTATCGGTTCGCGACTTGACAGTGCGCCTCAAAGGCGGCCCGACACTTTTGCATCGGGTGTCTTTGGATGTGGGCGCTGGGCAAGTGCGCGGTTTGGTCGGCGAAAGCGGCGCGGGCAAATCGATGATTGGGCGCGCCGTGCTGGGCATTTTGCCCCCCTCGGTCGAGGTGGTTGGTGGCCAGATATGGCTGGACGGTATTGATCTTTTGGCAATGCCGCCCAAGTTGCGGCGCAAAAGAGTGGGCGCTTTGGCCGCTTTGATTCCGCAAGATCCCCTCACGGCCCTAAATCCTTCGCACCGCATTGGCCCGCAAATCACCGATAGATTGGTCGATATTTTGGGTTGGCAGCGGGGTGATGCCCAAGAGCGTGCCGCGCAGCTTTTGGCCGAAGTTCATATCCCAAACCCCGCACGGGTGATGCGCAGCTATCCGCATGAATTGTCGGGGGGAATGCGCCAACGGGTTCTCATAGCGTCGGCTTTCGCAGCCGAGCCAAAGCTGATCGTGGCAGACGAGCCAACAACCGCGCTGGATGTGACAGTGCAAAAACAGATTTTGGCATTGATTGCAGGCATGCAAGCGCGCCACAATACCGCCATTTTATTTGTGACCCATGATCTGGGCGTGGTATCAAAAATTTGCCAATCCCTTTCGGTTCTTTATGCGGGCATGGTTGTCGAGGATGCAGAGATCCACAGCTTTTTCGCGGCCCCGCGTCATGCCTATTCGGCGGCGCTTTTGCGCGCCACACCCAAATACACCGATCCAACGGCTGGGCTTGTGCCCGTTCCTGATGATGTGATTGCCGCAGTGCGCGCCGAAGTTGCCGCTTTTGAACATGGGGATCAAATTGTCTGATCTATTTCGCGTGACAGATTTGCGGTTGCAGCTTTCGGATATGACCGCCAAGCCATGGATCGGCGCGGCCCCCCAAATCCAGATTTTGCGCGGTCTGTCCTTTGATATTCCCAAAGGCGCGGCAGTGGGTATTGTGGGCGGGTCGGGCAGTGGAAAGTCAACGCTGGGGCGGGCTTTGGTGCGGCTGTTGGAACCCAGCGGCGGGCATATCCAATTTGATGGGGTTGACATAACCCATCTAAGCGACGCCCAGTTGCGCCCTTTGCGCCGCCGCTTTCAAATGATCTTCCAAGATCCGATGTCATCGCTAAACCCGCGCCATAGGGTGGGAACCATCATCGCCGAGCCGCTGCGTTTGCACCATATGGGCGATATTGCCGCCCGTGTGGCGCAATCCTTGGATAAGGTGGGGCTGGGTCAATCCTTTGCCACCCGTTTCCCGCACGAGCTGTCGGGCGGGCAGCGGCAACGGGTGGGTATCGCCCGCGCCATTGCGCTAGAGCCTGATTTCATTCTGGCCGATGAAATTGTCTCGGGCCTTGATGTATCCTCGCAGGCGCAAGTATTGAATTTGCTGGAAAAGCTGGTGGGCGATCTGGGTTTGACCTTGGCGTTTATCAGCCATGATCTATCGGTGATCCGCCGCCTGTGCAGCCAAACGATCGTGATGCATCAAGGCCAGATTGTGGAAAACAGCCAGACCGACAGGCTTTTCGCAAACCCCAGTGCCGATTACACGCGCGACTTATTGGCCGCTATTCCATTGCCAGACCCAAACCAAGCTTGGCATTAGATCAATTGCGCGCCACGGGGCGATGCGGTGGTGGGGATTGAATTTGCATCAGACTTTCCAGCTTGGCCTTTACATCTTCTGGCCATTGCATCGAGGTGTGCGTATCCAAATGGCTGGCGGCCAGCACCTGTTCGCTTGACCAGCGATGCTGATCTTGACAATGCACCGTATGGCCCATCCGAAGCGAGGACTTGCCCACCTTTAGCACCGTCAGACGAAAGATCAGCTCGTCGCCAAAAAAGGATGGTTTGGAAAAATCGCAAGACAGATGCACCGTGGGCGTGCCCCAGCGCTCTTTCCAGATGATTTCGTGCCAAGGCCAACCGATATGGGCCCAAAACTCTTCGACCACACCGTTGAGCATATTCATATAGGCGGGGTAATAGGCCGTTCCAGAAATGTCGCAATCGCCAAAGTGCAGCATCCTATGGGTGGAAAAGCAGACGGTCATGACGATCTCCCAAAGTGAGGTTTTGTTAGTTTAGGGGCGATGGCGGCAAAGTCCCAGCCCTAATCGTTGGCCCAGCTAATGCCCTTTGCGCAGCGTGTCACGCGGCGAAACGCCAAAGCGCGCGCGGTAGGCCGCGGCAAACCGCCCAAAATGGGTAAATCCCCAACGCAGCGCGACATCCGTAACCGTGGTGCCTGCCCCCGCGTGCAACAAATCTGAATGTGCCCGAGTCAACCGCGCGTCCCGCCAATATTCAAGAGGGGTGTTGCCCCGCAGCTTGCGAAAGCTTTGCTGCAAGCCGCGCGTGGAAATGCCTGCAGCCGCCGCGATATCTTCCACGGCGATAGGTTGATCCAAATGTGCGCAAATATATTCCTCTGCCAGACGCAGATGGCGCGGGCGGGGGGTGAATTTGCTGTCATCTGCGGGTGACGTGTGGCGATGGGTCGCTTCGATCAAGCCCGACATAACAGCACTTTCAAGTTGGCGCGCCATAAGCCCATTGCCCAGCGGTGATGCGCCGCGATCTACTTCGCCCACCAACCAAAAAATCAGCCGCTTTAGCTGTGCACCCGCCCCTTTCGAAAGTTCAAGCGGCCCTGCAAAGGTAGGAGGAAAATCGTCGTCACGCCCGGAAAATGCCGCCATATGCTCTTGCAATGCGCTGCGCGAAATTTGCACCAAAACTTGCTGTGTGCCTTCTTGCCAGACCATCGATGTGGGTAAATGTGGGTTTAAAATGGCGGCCGTATTTGGGGTTGATTGATAGGATGCCGCACCATTCGTAATCTCGGCCCCGCCCTGTAGCGGGATTTGAAGCAAATAGAATGTGTCCAGATACCCCGGCGCAATCAGCGTTCTTGCCCCATATTCGATATAGTTCAGAGAGAGGCGCTGCCCCCGCAGGTGGTTATGCAGGGCCGTAAATTGGCCATGCTTGCCGATGATTTCCAAATGATGGGGGCAAAAGATTGCGGCCACGCGGTCGCGCGCCTCGTCCAAGTGGCGTGTTCTGATCAGGTTATGGTCCGAAAGTGGCGTCAAGGCTGCCTATCGCTCAAGATATGTCAGATGAGTTAAAAACTTTCGCAACCTTTCCGCTCTAGTCAAGTAAATTGCGCGATCTGGATAGGCTTTGCGCAATTTGGATAGACGCCCCATACGCCTGTGACAAAATTGTTTCAAACCTAAAGCAAAAAAGGATTTGAATAATGCGTGGACTAGCAGGAAAAGTGGCGATCGTTCCGGGGGGCTGCACCAAAATTGGCCGCGCGGTCGTGGATGCCTTTGTGGCGGCCGGCGTCAAAGTGATGGTGGCTGATATCGCCGAACCAGGAACAAGCTTTGGCGCAAATACAGCCTTTCAACGCTGTGATTTGCGCGACGATACCGATATCGCCGCCCTGGTTGCCGCCGCGAAAAAACAATTTGGCCGCATCGATTTTTTGGTGAATGTCGCCTGCAGCTATCTCGACAATGGCGCGGCATCGACGCGGGCGCAGTGGCTGGAAAGCTTGGATGTGAACATCGTAGGTTCAGTCATGC
>CAXNIF010000167.1:0-4797 GCA_964202345.1 Cypionkella sp. | reverse complement strand
CGCAGGGGTATTGATTATGCCCTTGGTGACAGAGGCGGGCTTTGGCCTTGGCGGCGGCTTTGGGCGCGGGGCGCTGCAAATCCAAGGCGTGACGGTTGATTACTATTCGGCCACCCGGGCCAGCTTGGGCTTGCAAGTGGGGGCGCAGCAATATGGCCATGCTTTGTATTTCATGACGCCCGACGCCTTGGCGCGGTTTCGCAATTCGGCAGGATGGGCGGCAGGGGCGGATTTGCGCTATGCGACCCCCAGCGAAGGCGGGGCGGCCATTGGGCGCGATACCACGGAAATTGGTGCGCCTGTCGAAGCCTTTGTTTTTGGCCAGCAAGGCTTGATTGTCGGCGCGACGCTGTCCGGTCTGAAATATAGCCGCATTATCCCCTAATTGGGCCGCGCAAGCGCCGTATCAGCGCGCTGGTATCTTGCCTTGCGCCGCCCATATTCTGCACATCTTTGTAAAACTGATCGACCAAGGCCGTCACGGGCAAAGAGGCGCCAATCTTATCGCCCGTGGCCAAACAGATCGCCAAATCTTTGCGCATCAAATCCACGGCAAACCCAAAGTCGAACTGATTTTGCAACATCGTTTTATGGCGGTTCACCATTTGCCAAGACCCTGCCGCGCCTTGGGAAATCACTTCAACGACAGCCGCGCCGTCCATCCCCGCTTTTTCGCCAAAGGCCAGCGCTTCGGCCAGCCCTTGCATCAAGCCTGCAATGCAAATTTGATTCATCATTTTGGCCAATTGCCCCGCCCCCGAAGGGCCAAGGTGACGGCAAATGCGCGCATAGGCAGCCATGATAGGCTGGGCGCGAGCGAAATCTTCTGCCGCGCCCCCGCACATGATGGACAGCGCGCCGCTTTGCGCCCCCGCCTGTCCGCCCGAGACAGGCGCATCGACAAAGCCGATTCCCTGCGCCGCCGCCTGCTGGGCAAGGGCGCGGGTGACGGTGTCTGACACGGTGGTATGATCGACAAAGATCGCGCCCTCATGCATCCCCGCAAAGGCCCCCTCTGGGCCCAGACAGATACTGCGTAAATCATCGTCATTGCCCACGCAGGCCATCACAAAATCGGCCGATTGTGCTGCCCCCTTGGGCGATTTGGCAATTTCGCCCCCATATTGCGCCTGCCACATCTTGGCCTTGTCTGGGCTGCGGTTATACACGCATAGATGATGCCCCTGCGCGGCCAGATGCCCCGCCATCGGCGCGCCCATCACCCCCAACCCCAAAAACGCAACCTTTGCCATCACAGCCCCTTCGCTTTGTTGCCCCGATGGGCTATTTCCTTTAGAAGACGCGCAAGCTGCCACGTCAAGTCTTGCCTTAGGATGCCCCAATGAGAATTTCGCCGCGCTGGCTGTTTCGCGCTTTTGTGCTGTGCCTTGGTTTGGGCCTTGGGGCTTTGATTTTGACGCTTTATATTTTGGGCCGATCCCTGCCCAATTATGACGAGGATTTTTCGGTCGCAGGCGTCACCCAGCCCGTGGAAATTTTGCGCGATCGCAGTGCGATCCCCCATATTTTCGGTCAAACCGAAGCCGATGTCTTTTACGCTTTGGGATTTGCCCATGCCCAAGATCGCCTTTGGCAAATGATGATGCTGCGCCGCACAGCGCAAGCACGTTTGTCGGAAATCTTTGGCGCGCAGACCATCAGCATCGATGAAGTGATCCGCCGTTTGGATATTTATGGGGCGGCGGCCAGTTCGGTGGCGGCGCAAGATGCGCCAACCTTGGCGGCGCTAAACGCCTATGCAGCGGGGGTGAATGAATGGATTGCGCAAGTCAACAGCGGGGCAAGAGGGCGCGGCGCGCCCGAGTTGTTTTTGTTCTCGGGGGCCATTTCGGCTTGGTCGCCCGCCGATAGCCTGTCGATCATCAAATTGATGGCGCTGCAATTGTCCGGGCATTTGGACAGCGAAGTGCAGCGTGCCAAGTTATCCTCGCTGTTGCCGATGGCGCGGTTGCGCGACATTTTGCCCGATGATCCCACACAGGCCAGCGCGGGTTTACCCGATTATGCCAGCTTGATGGGCCTGCCCTTGCCCGATGCAGCGCCGCGCATGGCCCAGATGAGCGCGCCCTTTTCGCCCTTTGTCAGCCGCGCCTTTTCGGGGGCCTCCAATGCTTGGGCGGCAGCGGCCGATCTTTCGGCAGCCGGGGGCAGTTTGCTGGCCAATGATCCGCATTTGGGGCTCACTGCGCCGTCGATTTGGTATTTGGCGCGCCTCAACCTGCCCAGCGGCGCGGTGATGGGCGGCACAATCCCGGGCATGCCTTTGGTCTTAGTGGGGCGTTCAGATCGCTTGGGATGGGGGCTGACCACGGCCTATTTGGACGATCAAGATATCATCATTGAACGAATCAACCCTGCGAATGCCAATGAATACATGCGCCCAAATGGGCCAAAACCCTTTCGGACACAGCAAACTTTGCTGAATGTGAAAGATGCCCCCCCCATCACCTTGACGCTGCGCTGGTCGGATGCTGGGCCGATATTGCCGCCCAGTCATTATGATTTGGCCGCTGTCACCCCGGCAGGCCATGTGGCTGCACTGCAATGGACGGCCTTGTCGGCGGCCGATACATCTATGACAGCGGCCCTGCGGCTGATGCGGGCCCAAAGCATCGGCGCGGCTTTGGCGGCGGGAGAGCTGTATATCGCCCCCGCGCAAAACCTAAGCCTGGCCGATAGCAGCGGCGCGGTGGCCTTGCAGATGATTGGGGCGGTGCCCAAGCGCGATGTCGCCCATGCCACGCGCGGACGCCTGCCTGCCCCGGGCTGGCAGGGCAAAAATCTTTGGCAAGGAACCATGCCCTATCGCACAAATCCGCGCTTTGGTGCACCGCGCGATCTGTTGCTGATCCACACCAATAACAAAATGGTCGATCGTCCTTTTCCCAATCACATCAGCTATGAATGGGGCGATACCCAGCGCATTTTGCGCGCCCGGGCCCTGATTGGCGCGCGCGAGGTGCATACGCGCGACAGTTTCATCGAGGCGCAGCTTGATACCGTATCGCCCACTGCGCGCGCGCTCTTGCCGCTGATCGCAGCGGATTTATGGTTTACGGCGGCGCCCTCGCCCGAAGGCACGCCCGAGCGTTTGCGCGAAGAGGCGCTGCAATTGCTGGCCGATTGGAACGGCGAGATGAACGAACATCTGCCCGAGCCGCTCATTGCACAGGCGTGGCTGCGCGCACTGCAACAGCGGCTGACCCAAGACGAGCTTGGCCCGCTGAGCGACGATTTCACCCATCCAGATCCGGTCTTTATCGAACGGGTGTTTCGCAATATCGAAGGCGCGTCGATTTGGTGCGATATCACGCAATCTTCGGTGGTGGAAACTTGCAATGAGATCGCGCTGCAATCTTTGCATCAGGCGCTGCTGGAATTGTCTGAAACCTACGGGCCGGCCATGATTTCATGGCGCTGGGGCGATGCCCATCAAGCGGCCCATGACCATCCGGTTTTGGGGGAGATCCCTGTCTTGGGCGCCATTGTGAATATTCGCCAATCCACCAGCGGCGGGGATACAACCTTGCAGCGCGGCCTGACCAAGGGCGCGGGCGATAATCCCTATTTGAACGTGCATGGCGGCGGCTATCGTGGGGTCTATGATTTCGCCGATCCCAGCGCCTCTGTCTTTATCATCGCCACGGGGCAATCTGGCCATCCGCTGTCGCGCCATTATGATGATTTGGCAGGTCTGTGGCGGCGGGGCGAATATCTGCCCATGTCGCTGGACGAGGCGCTTGCCCGCGCGGGGGCATTGGGCAGCACTATGCTGACCCCTGCCCCGTGAAAACTTGCGGAAACTGGGCGGTAAAGCGGGCGCAATCGGCACCAGACCATAGCAGGCCGACGTCCCATGCACGATCGCCCGCGCGCTCTTTGGTGATCAGTCCCGCCTGATGCAGCCAAGCGCGGGCCTGCCCCATAGAAAAGGGAATAGAGATTTCAGCCGTGCTGCGCGCCTGCGCAAGGCTATCGGCAATTGCATGGCGCAACTCTTCTATCCCTGCGCCCGTCAAGGCGGAAATCGGGTAGCACGCCTTGCGCCGGTTCCCAGCCGGCCCCGTCAAATAGTCAATTTGCTCGGGGTCAAGCATGTCCAGCTTATTCCAAACTTCGATGACGGGAACCTCGGGGCGCGCGCCCAAAGAGGCCAGAATATCTTGGACATCCGCCGCTTGTGCCGCGCTGTCTGGATGGGCGATGTCGCGCAGATGCAAAATCAAATCCGCCTCCAGCACCTCTTCGAGGGTGGCGCGAAAGGCGGCGACCAAATCAGTGGGCAAATCAGAAATAAATCCCACAGTGTCCGAGGCAATCACCCGAAGCCCATTGGGCAAGACAATGGCCCGCATGGTGGGGTCTAGCGTGGCAAACAGCATATCTTGCGCCAAAACATCCGCCCCGGTCAGCCGATTGAACAAGGTCGATTTGCCCGCATTGGTATAGCCGACAATCGCCACCAGCGGAAAGGGCACTTTGCGCCGCGCCGCGCGGTGTAGGCTGCGGGTTTTGCGCACTTCGGCCAAGGCGCGGCGCAGGCGGATCAATTGCAGATCAATGGCGCGGCGATCGGATTCCTTTTGCGTCTCGCCCGGCCCGCCGACAAAACCAAACCCGCCGCGTTGGCGTTCCAAATGGGTCCAGGCCCGCACCAACCTTGTGCGCTGATAGGCCAGTTGGGCCAGTTCCACCTGCAAGACCCCTTCGCTGGTGCGGGCGCGGTCGGCGAACACCTCTAGGATCAGGCCCATACGATCCAAGATTTTAACCTTC
>CAXNIF010000166.1:0-4806 GCA_964202345.1 Cypionkella sp. | reverse complement strand
ACCCCAGGGGTGCGGCCCGCAGGGGCAGAGATGGGCGATCAAAAACGCATTGCCACCCCGCGCGCGGCACTGGAAAGCGGGGCCGATCATATCGTTATTGGTCGCCCGATTTGGGCGGCAAAAGATATGCGCGCCGCCGCCGCTGCCATTTTTGCCGATATTGCCTGATGCGCATTTGGGGCGCATAATCGCCCCATGCCAGCCCTGTGCCGCGATTGTTTAACCCAGTTTGAAGGCGGTGCGCGCTGCCCAAAGTGCCGCTCACCCCGTGTGCTTGCGCATGAGGAACTGCATGATCTTTCCATTGCGCATATGGATTGTGACGCCTTTTACGCCAGTGTGGAAAAGCGCGACAATCCTGCCTTGCGCGATCAGCCCGTTATCGTGGGCGGTGGCCAGCGCGGGGTTGTGTCCACCTGCTGCTATATTGCGCGGATTCATGGGGTGCGCTCGGCTATGCCGATGTTTCAGGCGCTAAAACTATGCCCGCAGGCCGTTGTGGTAAAGCCGCGCATGTCGGCCTATATCGACGCCTCGCGCGCCATTCGCGAAATGATGGAAAGCCTGACCCCGGCCATTGAACCCTTGTCTTTGGACGAAGCGTTTTTGGATTTATCGGGCACGGCCCGCTTGCACGGCGCACCGCCCGCCGTGATGCTGGCAGGGCTGGTGCGGCGCATGGAAAACGAATTGGGGCTGACAGGATCTATCGGGCTAAGCCATAACAAGTTTCTGGCCAAAATCGCCTCTGATTTGGATAAGCCCAAAGGATTTTCGGTGATCGGGCGGGCCGAAACCGAAGATTTCCTGACCGCCAAGCCGGTCAAGATTATTTGGGGTGTTGGCAGCGCCATGCAGGCCAATTTGGAAAAGGCGGGCATCCGGACAATTGCCGATTTGCGCCGCTGGGAACAGGCCGATTTGATGGCTCGTTTTGGCCAAATGGGCGGGCGGCTGTATCATCTGGCGCGCGGGCAAGATCGTCGGCGGGTGCAACGGGATATGGCGTTGAAATCCATCAGCAAAGAAACCACGTTTTTCCAAGATACGGCAGACATCGAATTGCTGGATGGCCATCTTTGGCGTCTGGCGATCCAAGTGGCAGACCGCGCCAAAGCAAAGGGATTTGCCGGCCATACTGTTACGCTTAAGCTAAAACGCAGTGATTTTTCCGCCATTTCCCGGCGCTTGCGGTTGGCCGATCCCACGCAACTTGCCGATCGTATTTATCGCACAGCGCGCACCCTTTTTGACCAAGCGGCGCAGGCGGGGCCCTTTCGCTTGATCGGTCTGGGCATATGTGATTTGACGGCGCCCGAATTGGCGGATTTGGGCGGTGATCTTCTTGACCCTTCCGCGGCAAAGCGCGCGGCTGCGGAACGCGCCAGCGACAAAATTCGCGCGCGATTTGGCGCAGATGCTATCGTAAAAGGCCGCGCCCTGCGCTAAGGGCAAACCCTTGGCCCTATTCCGCCGCCAAACTGCGCGGGGCGGAATATTGGGCGATGACCTGCTGCAAAGCTGCGGCAAGTCTTTGGGCAAAGGCCGCAAATTGAGGCAGGGGCGTGAGTGCGGCTTCGTTCATATACAGATTGCGCGCGATCTCTACTTGCACAACATGTCGGTTCAAAGAAGGGCGGCCATAGGTCTGGGCAATATAGGCACCAGCAAAGGGGCTGTTGCGCGCCACATCAAAGCTTTGGGCACTCAAAGCTTGTTCTATTTGGCCGACGATCTCTGCGCCAGCAGAAGCGCCGCGCCGATCGCCCAAAACAATGTCAGACAGGGATTTTTGCCCGTTTATATTTTGTGCGGCCTCACTTGGCATGGAATGCATATCTAGCAAGATAGCAAAACCAAAACGATGCACTGTCTCGTCCATCATCGCGCGCAACGCTGCATGATAGGGGTGCCAATGGGCCGCTAGGCGCGCCTGTGCGTCCTGAAGGGAAATTTTTCCGCGGTAAATCGCCCGCCCGCCTGCCACAACGCGGGGGATCACCCCCAGACCCGAAGCTATGCGCGGATTGCCATAGCTGGCAGGCGCACCATGAATAACGGCAGGGTCAAATTCATTGGGGGCGCGGTTTAAATCGACAAAACTGCGCGGCACATGCGCCAGCAAAAGCGGCGCACCAAAGTCGCGCACCGATGTCAAAAGCTGATCTACAAAAGCATCCTCAGAGGAACGAATCGCCCCAAGCCCAAGCACCGAGCTTTGCAAAAAGGCCGGATCATACCGCCGCCCTGAATGGGGCGAAGCAAAGACAACGGGGCTGGTTTGCACCCGCGGACGGATAAGTTCAAAGGATGGATCCAAGGCGGCGCTCCTGCAGAATCACACGATATAATAAAAGATATCCCAAGCGATACCCCTTGATCCGCCGCGCCCTTATGTTTATAGCCCCGCTACCTGTATAGCAGCGCCGCCTTTTGGCGATTCTGTTGCATGGGAAAACTAAGACCAAAACGTGGGCGGTTAGCTCAGCGGTAGAGCACTACGTTGACATCGTAGTGGCCACTGGTTCGATCCCAGTACCGCCCACCATCGTTTTCCCGAAAGGGGGCGATATTTTTCAAGGGCGCCCTTGCGCCGAAACCTAATCAGTGGCGCAGCCGCGCCGCGATGCAAAGGAGACAGCCATGAAGGTTGCAAACTCGCTCCGCTCGCTGAAAACGCGTCATCGCGATTGCCAAGTCGTGCGCCGCAAAGGCCGCGTCTATGTGATCAACAAGACGCAAAAGCGCTATAAGGCACGTCAGGGTTGATCCCCGATATGGCTTGCGCCCAGCAGCATAAATAGGCCGCCAAGGGTAACCTTCGGCGGCTTTTTTATTTTGGAGTTTTCATGCATCCCAACCCCGCCTTTCGCCAAGAAACAGCCGCGCAGAATCTGGATTTTGCCCGCGCGCGGGGGTTTGGCGCGCTGTGCGTGAATGGTGCGGATGGCCCGCTTTTGGCGCATATTCCGTTTGAGATGGGCGGCGGCGATAGGTTGCGTCTGCATCTGGCGCGGTCAAACGCCATTGCCCGCGCCGACTTGCCCTGTCCTGCGGTGATGGCGGTGATGGGGCCAGATGGCTATATCTCGCCCGATTGGTATGGCGCGGCAGATCAGGTTCCCACATGGAATTACATCGCCGTGCATCTGCGCGGCACGCTGAGCCGTTTGCCCGATGAGACGCTAGAGCCGCATGTGAATACAGTGTCTGAAACTTTTGAGTCCCGCCTTGCGCCCAAGCAAATTTGGCGCAGCAGCAAAATGTCGCCAGGTGTGATGGATCGTATGATGCGCGCGATACTTCCCTTTCAATTGCAAATAACGGCGGTTGAAGGGACGTGGAAACTGGGACAGAATAAAACACCACAGGCGCGGGCAGGCGCAATTGCTGGGTTGCGCGCGCTAGGCATGGATGAGCTGGCCGATCATATGCAGAAGGTTTGACGTGAAACTCTACACCTCACCCACCACCCCCTTTGGCCGCAAAATCGCGGTTTTGCTGCGCGAGGCGGATTTGCTGGGCAGGGTCAGCATCGAGATGGTTGCCGGCACGCCTTTGGAGGCGGGTAGCCTGCCCGTGGGGCATAATCCGCTGGGGAAAATCCCAGTGCTGGTGCTGGAGGGTGGCGCAGCGATTCATGACAGCCGGGTGATCGCGCGGTTTTTGGACGATCATTTTGGGCTTGGTGTTTACCCCAAAGGCGCGGCGCTATGGCCGTTTTTGGCGCGCGAGGCGGCGATTGATGGGATGATCGAGGCGGCGGTGCTGATGGCCTATGAAATCCGCCTGCGCCCCGAAGCGATTCGTTTTGCGCCTTGGGTCGAGGCGCAATGGGCCAAAGTCACCCGCGCTTTGGATATGTTCGAGGCCGCACCGCCGGGCGAGGATTTGGCGGCGGGCAAGATCGATATGGAACATATCGCCCTTGCCTGCGCCCTGGCCTATTTGGATTTCCGCCACGATGCGCGGGCTTGGCGAGATGGGCGGCCAAAGCTGACGGCATGGCAAGGGGCGATGCAGGAACGCCCAGCGATGGTGGCAACAAGACCGCCCGTATAGCGGCGGCATCGTTAGGCGGCTATTGTGCCGCCTTTTTCATCATATCGAGCGCCTCTGTTCCAACCAGATCTTCGCGCAATTTGGCCAAATCATAAGCGGTTTGGCCCTGCGCATCCCGAAGGCCCGCATTAACACCAGCGTCCAGCAGGTCCATGAGATTATCTGCGCTACCCGCAAACTGAACCGCCCAATGCAGTGGCGTTTGCCCGCGCTGATTAACCACCGTAGGATCAGCGCCTGCGGCCAGTAAAAGCGCGATGTTTTCAGGATTCCGCGCTGTTCCCGCAGCAAAGATGGGCGTATTTCCGATTTTGTTTTGCGCATTCACATCCGCGCCAGCCCCAAGAAGGATGGGAATAGACGACGGCGAGCGCGCACCAGCGGCGTAAAACAAAGCTGTGCTCAAGCTGCTGTCGGCTGCAGCGATATCTGCGCCAGCAGTAATAAGCGCCTGAACCATATCTGGACTAAAGACTGCTGCGAAATGCAGAGGCGTCTGTTGGTTTGTTGTTTTTGCATTCAGGTCGGCGCCAGCAGCGATCAAGGCGCGCCAATTCTCATTGCTTGGGTTGCCAGTATGAAGTGCGGTGTTTCCCATTGGATCGGCAGCATTTATGTCTGCCCCAGCTTTGATCAAAACCTGAACATCTTCAATACTTCCCAAATTAACCGCCCAGTGCAGGGGGGTTTTGCCATCAGCGTCGCGGGCCGTCACATCAACCGCTTGTAATCCAGCGGTGATTT
>CAXNIF010000165.1:0-4808 GCA_964202345.1 Cypionkella sp. | reverse complement strand
GTGATCATGTTCTTCACATAGTCGGCGTGGCCGGGGCAATCAACGTGCGCGTAGTGACGCGCTTCGGTTTCATATTCAACGTGCGCCGTCGAAATCGTGATCCCGCGCGCGCGCTCTTCGGGCGCACCGTCAATCTGGTCATAGGCGCGAAATTCGCCAAAATACTTTGTGATCGCCGCCGTCAGCGTCGTCTTGCCATGGTCAACGTGACCAATCGTCCCAATGTTGACGTGCGGTTTCGTCCGTTCAAACTTTGCCTTTGCCATATCTTGCGCCTTTGGTTCGGGGGCCGTTCTGCCCATATCTTGCGAGGCGCGATCTACCTTGCCAAAACGGCGAAATCAAGGGCGCGAATGCAACTGGCTAATTTACCGCAGCCATGGGTGCCGGCGTTGGAGACGCCTGTTCTGCGCCCTTAGATCGCGCCAAGGCCGCATCCGCCTCTTCTTTGGTCATGCCCAACCAAGTGTGGTTTTGCAAAAGGTAAGTTTCAATTCGCTTGGCAACATTATAGGCCAGTGTTTCCAATTGTTTTTCTTTGGTCTGCGTCAGGCCAGAGCCGATAAATGTATCGGCCGACCCCTTTTCAATGACTGTCATCTGCGTGCCGCCTGGGTTTAATTTTTCTGCCGTTGCATCGTCAAAGACATTGACGGTCACGATCATCACCGAAGCCGGGCTCATCACCACGGGAATGCCCGGCGGCGCAAGCAGATAGCCATCCACAAAAACGCCCAAATTGATCAGTTTTGGCCCCTGATATCGATCGGCACCAAAGCGCGCCTCGACGGCCCTTGTCACGGCATTTTCCATCTGGGCAGGCGTTACTTTGCGCGAAATCGAAGGCACCTGCATTTTGTCGGTGATGGCCACATTTACGCCCAATGCGAAATTGCCCAGGGGAATGGGCGGCTCTTTCAGATCATTTGTTTGACAAGCCGCCAAAAGCAATGCCGCAACCAACATTTGGGCCGCAAAGAAACTACGCATGCACATCTACCTTGATAAGCCTGTTTTCATGAAACATAGCCCTATATCACCATGCGTGCAATCCGCCAGTTTTGGCGACCCCGGGAGGACTCGAACCCCCAACCCCAGACTTAGAAGGTCCGTGCTCTATCCAGTTGAGCTACGAGGCCGTTATCCTGTTTTGCGACAATCTGCCCATTTAGGCAAGCCGCAGCGTCATATAAATTGAGTTAGGATCAAGGGAATATCCCTCAAAGGGGGGGCATTCGATAAAACCGGCTTTTTCGTAAAGCTGCCGCGCAGGTTCGAACATGGCTTGCGTGCCCGTCTCTAACGACAGGCGCGAGAAATTGCTTGTATGCGCGGCCTTTATCAAATGGTCCAGCATCGCCTTGGACAAGCCTTTGCCGCGATACTCTTGTAGCACATGCATGGACTTTACCTCGGCATGGCTGGGGTCGATTTTCTTGATCGCACCCATTGCCACGGCTTTCCCCGCAATGCGTCCCACAAAAAATTGCACCTGCGGTCGCGCAAGCTGGCCTGCGTCCATCATATGGATACTTTCGGGGGGCGTATCGGCATGCATATCGGCCGTGTGACGCGCCATCAGCAGGGCCAAATCTTCGCTCAGCGGGCTTTCACGGCCGATCAGCACGTTAGTGTGTCCAGGCCCCACGGCGATTGGTGGCAAAATTTTCGCCATAGCCGCCTGCGCGAATTACAGGTTTGCGCGTTTTTGGTTCAATCACATCTGCCGCGATACCCTTGGACGCCGCGTATTCAAGCGCCGCTTCGCGCGAATTGAAGCGCAATTTCACCTGCGACTGCGTATCATCGCTGCCTGTCCATCCCATCAAAGGGTCAATTTGGCGCGCCGTAGCTGGCGCAAATTCGAGCACCCAAGCTTTTGCTTTGGCAGTGCCAGATTGCATGGCGGTTTTGGCAGGCTGATAAATTCGCGCGCGCATGTTTAACCCCTGATTGATTGGGGAGGTTATTGAAAAAATCTGCGGAAAACGCAAGGGCTGAGATGATCGACAGGGGACATCATGGGGTCCGAAGGTGCTGTCGACCCACCACGGGGAGTGTGTGGGTGGGGTGGGTGGTGCAATGGGCCGACAGCGTTCTTTCTGCTTGCGCAATCAGATTGCATCATTCCGATCCCTTGCGCAACCATAAAGAGTATAAAACGCCTAAATTATTCGCTAAAATTGAATCGCTTTTCTTCATACGATATCAACATCTGTGAATAAGCCGCGCATCACCCCTTCCCCGTGGCCGAAAACAAAATAGATTGGCACAAGGAGGGAACAATTATGCCCCACAACAACATCAATGCGTTAACGCAGCGCCCAGAGGTGCTGACCCGCCCAAAACTCGAAGGCGGCAAGCGTTTCGCGTTGCATACTCAGTTTCAGGCGGCGGGCGACCAACCCACGGCCATTGCAGAACTGTCCAGCGGCGTTTTGAATGGGGAAATGAATCAGGTCCTGCTGGGCGCAACGGGCACGGGCAAGACCTTTACTATGGCGCGCGTCATCGAAGAAACCCAGCGCCCTGCCATTATTTTGGCCCCCAACAAAACCTTAGCCGCCCAACTCTATGCTGAATTCAAAGGATTTTTCCCCGAAAACGCCGTCGAATACTTTGTGTCCTATTATGACTATTACCAACCCGAAGCCTATGTGCCGCGCACCGATACCTTTATCGAAAAGGAATCGCAGATCAACGAACAGATTGACCGCATGCGCCATTCGGCCACGCGGGCACTGCTAGAGCGTGATGATGTCATCATCGTCGCTTCGGTGTCGTGCATCTATGGCATTGGCAGCGTCGAAACCTATTCGGCAATGACCCAGGATTTGGTGCGGGGCGCGCAATATGACCAGCGCCAAGTTTTGGCCGAACTGGTGGCCCAAGCCTATAAGCGCAACGAAGCGGGGTTTCAGCGCGGCAATTTTCGCGTGCGCGGCGACAGTTTGGAAATCTGGCCCGCCCACCTTGAAGACCGCGCATGGCGGTTTTCCTTTTTTGGCGAAGAGCTGGAATCCATCACCGAATTTGACCCGCTGACAGGGGCGAAAACGGGCAGTTTTGACCAAATTCGGATTTACGCCAATTCCCATTACGTCACCCCGCGCCCCACCATACAACAGGCCATTCAGGGGATTAAAAAAGAATTGCGCCAGACGCTGGATTTGATGGTATCGCAAGGAAAATTGCTAGAGGCGCAGCGCCTAGAACAGCGCACCGCCTTTGATCTTGAGATGCTGGAAGCCACGGGCGTGTGCAGCGGCATTGAGAACTACTCGCGCTATTTGACAGGCCGCGCGCCGGGCGAACCGCCGCCCACCTTGTTTGAATTCATCCCAGACAATGCCATCGTCTTTGCCGACGAATCCCACGTCTCTGTGCCGCAAATCGGCGCCATGTATAAAGGCGACTATCGCCGCAAGATGACACTATCCGAACACGGGTTCCGCCTGCCCTCTTGCATGGACAACCGCCCGCTCAAGTTTGAAGAATGGGACGCCATGCGCACCCAAACTGTGTTCGTCTCGGCCACGCCTGCAAAATGGGAGCTAGAGCAAACGGGCGGCGTCTTTACGGAACAGGTTATTCGCCCCACGGGGCTGATTGATCCGCAAATCGAAATTCGCCCTGTAGAAATGCAGGTGGATGATTTGCTAGATGAAATCCGCCGCGTGGCCGCCGCCGGCCTGCGCACCCTTGTCACCACGCTGACCAAGCGCATGGCCGAGGATTTGACCGAATATTTCCACGAACAAGGTATCCGAATCCGCTACATGCACAGCGATATCGATACGATCGAGCGTATTGAAATCTTGCGGGATTTGCGGCTGGGAGCCTTTGATGTTCTGGTGGGCATCAACCTTTTGCGCGAGGGATTGGACATCCCCGAATGCGGGTTGGTGGCAATTTTGGATGCCGACAAAGAAGGCTTTTTACGGTCGGAGACGTCGCTGATCCAAACCATTGGCCGCGCGGCCCGCAATGCCGATGGGCGGGTGGTTATGTATGCCGACCGCATCACAGGCAGCATGGAACGCGCCATCGGCGAAACCACGCGGCGGCGCGAAAAGCAGGTGGCCTATAACACCTTGCACGGCATCACCCCCACGACAATTCGCAAGAATGTCGATGATGTTCTGCACAACATGTGGCAAGGCGATACCGATCAGGCGCGCATCACCGCCAAGGTGGACAAGCCCATGATTGGCAGCAATTTGGCCGCCCATCTGGACGGGCTGCGCACTGCCATGCGCAAAGCCGCAGAAAATCTGGAATTCGAAGAGGCCGCCCGCCTGCGCGACGAGGTCAAGCGCCTAGAGGCCGTGGAACTGGCCATCGCCGATGATCCGCTGGCGCGGCAATCGGTGATTGAAGAGGCGGTTGAGGAAGCGGTTGCCATGGCAGGGCGCAGCACGGCGGGGCGGGCGGGGCAACGGGGCGGTAAGGCACGGCGCAAACGCTGAGTTATTCAAAAATGTATGGGCGAGCCATACATAAATGAATATCTGGGCATTAACTGTCGTTCACATCCCGATCCCACAGCTTCACTT
Organism: Cypionkella sp.; assembly: GCA_964202345.1. GTDB lineage: Bacteria > Pseudomonadota > Alphaproteobacteria > Rhodobacterales > Rhodobacteraceae > Cypionkella. The sequence continues at coordinate 252 of CAXNIF010000165.1, read as the reverse complement.
GCCCGTTCACACGCCCAAAGGCGCGCTTTAGGATTAACCACGCGATAAAGGACAGCACGGCGAAAATCAGCAACAGCAGTGGAAAGCTGGCGGTGATGCCAAGTGCCACAACTAGCCCAGTCACCACCGCACCAATGGCGAATCCAAGGAAAATAAATCCTGGTGCCAGCACTTCCAATACGCCCAGCGCGAATCCTGCGACCATCCAAACCCACCAAACGCCCCACATCATCCGCGTCCTTTCAGCATTTT
>CAXNIF010000164.1:0-4819 GCA_964202345.1 Cypionkella sp. | reverse complement strand
CAAAGGCTTCGGTGGCGCGGTCTGGGGTGGTATGGCGCACCAACATCGTGCGGCTTGCGGCCTGAAGCGGCCCACCTGCCGCACCAATCAGCGCACCACAAACATAGAAAATGACATCGGCGCTATGGCCCGCGCTGTCCAGCGGCAGGCCCCACAAACTATCGCGCGAGAGGCCAACAATCACCGAGCAAACTGTAATCAAGATCACAATCGCACCGATCAGCACAGGTTTTGGCCCATAGGCGCGGTCAAGCCGCCCGCCGATCCAACTGGCCAGCACCGCCGCCGATGCCCCCAAAATGCCAAAGACACCGATTTGCGTGATCGACCAGCCCAGCACGTTGCTGGCATAGACCCCGCCAAAGGCATAAAGCCCGTTCAGCGCATCGCGATACAGCAAAGACGAGGCCAGATAATTGGCCAGACTTTTGCGAAAGCGCAGCCCGACCAGAAAGGCGCGCAAACTGCCCAGCGCCGCGCCAATGTGAATAGGCGCGGCCACAACGCGCGGCTCTCGCACCCATAGAAAGAACGGCACCATAAAGATCGCATACCAAATCGCCGTCATTGGCCCCACCATGCGCGTGCCTTCGCGCGATTCGGAATCCAGCCCGAAAATCGGATCTATCCCCAGCAGGGTTTTGCCCGTGGTGGCGTTTTCCGCAAACAGCGCCAGCATCAAGACCAAGGCAACTAAGCCGCCCAAATAGCCAAAAGCAAAGCCCGACCCCGATATTTTGCCGATATCATCGTGATCGGTCAGCGTGGGCATCAGGGCATTGGTGAAAATGGTGGTAAATTCCATCCCAATAAAGCCAATAGCAAATAACGCGACCGCCCAATACAGCATGCCAATCTCGCCGCCCGGCATCACCCACCACAGCCCATAGGCCCCAAGGATATAAAAGGCCGAGAAAATCAAAATCCAAATCATCCGCCGCCCCGACCCATCGGCCACAGCGCCCAAGATCGGGGCCAGAATGGCGATGATGATAGAACTGGCGGTTAGCCCATAGCCCCAGAACGACTGCGCAGCGGCTTTTGCGGCCTCGGCTTCCATCCCCGCGCCCATGTAGTAGCCGCGCGCGATTTCGGCAAAATAGGGGCCGAAAATGAATGTCAGCAACAAGGTGCTATAGGGCTGGCTGGCCCAGTCAAAGAAATACCAACCCCAAATCCGTTTGCGCGGTGAAATCGCTGTCGTCATGATGGCCCCCATTTTTGCCAAGATACAGCCCGAAACGGGCGGCGCTGGCAAGAGAATTAGCGCAAGCCTTCGCCTTTTGGGGGCCAAGGGCGGGCGGCGTCAGCCGCGATCCATGCTTTGACCCAATCAGGCAAGGGCGGGCTGGCCCTATCAACGCCCATGGCGGCAATCAATGTGGCGGGGGCGACGATCCCGCTTTTCGACACAATGGCCGAACGCAGCAGCATATGGGCGGTGCATTCGCTGCCCTCTGCCCCATCGCGCCAAAAACTTTGCTCTGAGTAAATAAAGCGGTCATCCCAGCCAATCACTTGGCTGACCTGGCGCAACCGCGTCCACAGCGTCACGCGGCGGCGATAGCGCAGGGAATTGCCGGCCACGGTCATGCCCCATTTGTTTTTGGCCAAGACGCGGTCTAGCCCCATGCGCCGCGCCATGGGGATGCGCCCCAGATCAAACAGCGTCAGCGTGCGCCCGTTGTTCAACTCGCGCCAGGGGTCCAAATCTTGCGGCCAGATGCGGTGATGGCTGATATGCGCCTCGAGCAGCCCAAGACGCGGCGCGCGGCGGAACTTCCACAATTCTTTAAACATCCGCAGATATGGATACATCGCCCTCATCCTTTTGGCCGCAATGTGCCGCTTTGCGGGGCGCGGTCAAGCGTGACCTTGCGTTCAAAGCGCGCCCTTTAACCTTGCCCTTTTTGTGGCGAACCGCTACCTCTGCCACAAGACCTAGTAGGAGACGACCATGACCACGATTTTTGAAGTTGCCCTGTTGGTGATCGGCATCGCGCGATGGATCATTTTGGTGCATATCATCATGAGCTGGCTGATCCAGTTTCAGGTTTTGAACCTGCGCCAGCCCTTTGTGAGCCGCGTTTGGTACGGGCTGGACGGCTTGGTTGAACCGATTTACCGCAAGTTGCGGGGTATTTTGCCGCAAATCAGTGGCATTGATCTGGCACCTTTGGTGGCGCTGATTGGCGTTTTCGCGCTAGAGCGGCTGCTGATCAACAATGCAGGGCTGTTCTAATCATCAATGCCCAATCCAGCCGATCTTTTGCAGTCTGTTTTCGGCTTTTCTTCCTTTCGTGATGGTCAAGAGGAAATCGTCAACGCCGTCTGCGCCGGGCGCGACACTTTGGCGATCATGCCCACGGGTGGGGGCAAGAGCCTGTGCTTTCAACTGCCCGCCCTGTGCCGCGAGGGGGTGACTGTCGTGATCTCGCCGCTGATTGCCCTGATGCGCGATCAGGTGCGGGCCCTGCGCGCGGCGGGGGTCGAGGCGGGGGCGCTGACATCGGGCAACACGGGCGATGAAACCGAAGAGGTGTTTGACGCCATTGACCAAGGCCGCCTAAAGCTGCTGTATATCGCGCCAGAACGGCTGGCGGCGGCGGGGACGCTGGCCTTGCTGCGCCGTGCCAACTGCACCTTGATCGCCGTGGACGAGGCGCATTGCGTCTCGCAATGGGGCCACGACTTTCGGCCTGATTATCTGCGCATAGGCCAATTGCGCCGCGCGTTGGACGTGCCGCTGGCCGCCTTTACCGCCACCGCCGACAAAGAAACCCGCGCCGAAATCATCACCCGCCTGTTCAGCGCGCCGCCGTCTGTGTTCTTGCGCGGCTTTGATCGGCCCAATATCCATTTGGCCTTTGCCGCCAAAGACAGCCCGCGCGCGCAGATTTTGCGCTTTGCCGCCGCGCGGCGCGGGCAAGCGGGCATTGTTTACTGCGCCAGCCGCACCAAAACCGAATCCTTGGCCAAGGCGCTGAGCGATGCGGGCCATTTGTCTTGCCATTATCACGGCGGCATGGAGGCCGAGGCGCGGCGCCATGCTGAAATGCGCTTTGGCCAAGAGGATGGGCTGATTGTGGTGGCGACGATTGCCTTTGGAATGGGCATCGACAAGCCCGATATCCGCTGGGTGGCCCATGCCGATTTGCCCAAATCCATTGAAAGCTATTACCAAGAAATTGGCCGTGCGGGGCGCGATGGCGCGGCGGCGGAAACGCTGACGCTTTTTGGCGCTGATGACATCAAGCTGCGCCGCACCCAAATTGACGAAGGCCTGGCCCCGCCCGACCGCAAAGCGGCCGATCATCTGCGGCTGAACGCGCTTTTGGGTCTTGCCGAGGCGATTTCTTGTCGCCGTCAAATCTTGCTGGGGTATTTTGGCGAAACCTCTGCGCCTTGTGGCAACTGCGATTTATGCGATGCGCCCGCCGCTGTGTTCAACGCCACCCAAGCCGTGCGCAAGGCGCTCTCGGCCATGTTGCGCACGGGCGAGTGGTTTGGCGCAGGGCATTTGACCGATATTTTGCTGGGGGCCAGCTCGGCCAAAACCCGCGAAAAGGGCCATGACAAACTGCCCACTTTCGGGGTTGGGCGCGACCTAAGCCGCAGTGCTTGGGCGGGGGTGTTTCGCCAAATGATGGGGCGCGATTTGATCCGCCCCGACCCCGAACGCTTTGGGGCTTTGCGCATGACCGAAGCCGCCCGCCCGATTTTGCGCGGCGAGGCGGAAATCACGCTGCGCCGCGACCCTGATTCGCACACCGCGCCCAGCATCATTGCCCGCGCCCAAGTGTCCGATGAGGATGCCGCCCTGCTGGCCGCACTCAAGGCAAAACGGCGCGAGTTGGCCGAAAAGGCGGGCGCGCCAGCCTATGTGATTTTTGCCGATCGCACCTTGATTGAAATGGCGGAAAAGCGGCCCCAAACTTTGGACGCCATGATGGGGATCACGGGGGTGGGCGCCCGCAAATTGGAAAGTTTCGGCGCGCTGTTTTTGGCGGTGATCACAGGGGCCGCGCCGCCCGCCTTGCACCCGGCGCGCCGCGCGATTGTGGGCACGCCGGCCGCCGATGTTTTTGATCGTCTGCTAAAGGCGCAGGTTCGGCTGTCGCGCGGGGCGGATGGCACGGGAAAGCCGCTGTCTTGTGATGCCAGCACCTTGCGGATGATTGCCCAGCGCAAACCCACCAGCATGGCCGAAATGGCGCAAATATCGGGGATGAACGGGGCCAAAATAGACCGCTTTGGCGCGGCGTTTTTAGACGTGATTGCCCAAGAGCCTGCCCCCCTCGCCGCCGCGCCAGATCGCCCTATAGTCACTCAGGCCCCTTATTAACCGCCGGTATCCCATGATTACTGTCATCTCCCCTGCCAAGCGCCTGAACGAAACCGCCCCTGCGGGCCAAAGCGCGCCTGAATTTTCATCTCAGGCAAGCGCCTTGGCCAAGATTGCGGCGGCGCTTTCGGCGGAAGATTTGGGTAAATTGATGGACATCTCGCCCAATTTGGCGGCGCTGAACTGCGCCAGATTTGCCAATTTTAGCGCAACCCCAACCCATGCAGCGGCCTATCTTTTTGATGGCGATACCTATGCAGGGTTGGAGTTTGCCACGCTGGGCGCGGATGCGCGGCGCTGGGCCGATGGGCATTTGCGGATTTTGTCGGGGCTTTATGGGGTCTTGCGCCCCATGGATGCCATCGCGCCCTATCGGTTGGAAATGGGGTCGCGCCTGGGCAATCCCAAGGGGGGAAATCTATATGCCTTTTGGGGCAAAGATATCGCCTTGGCCCTGCGCAGCCAAGCCGATGC
>CAXNIF010000163.1:0-4844 GCA_964202345.1 Cypionkella sp. | reverse complement strand
AGCGGCCTCAGCGGCGGCGGCTTCGGCAGCAGCGGCTTCGGCGGCGGCGGCCTCAGCAGCGGCGGCTTCGTCCATGCGCGCTTGAACCTCAGCCGCGCGGGCCAAAATATCAGGATTGGTCAAGTCACAGGTGAGTTCAGCAGTAGGTTCACAAAGGACAGTGCCATCAGCGGCCAAAATACGCCCCGCCTCATCCATGACTTGCGCCAGCGAAGGCATTGGGGCCATCGGCATCAATGCCATGGACAAGATGGTGGTCGAATTCAAAATACGTTTCATGGTCATTCCTTTTGCTATTTTGCATGGCCTCGCGCCCCGTCATCAAAAGACATGCCAGTTTTTGCGCCGCTATGCGATATCAATGCCACCTTACCGCATTTCCACTTGGCCCCACGAGTGATATTGTGCACAACATCATTGGGCAAAGCAGGAACCCTATGCGCGCAGTTGCCATCACATGCGTCAAAAATGAGGCGGCCTTTCTGATTGAATGGCTTGCGCATCATCGCGCGGTGGGTTTCACGGATTTCTTAGTATTTTCAAATGATTGCGACGATGGCACCGATGCCATGCTTGACCATATCGCGCAATTTGGCTGGCTGACTCATGTGCGTAACCCATCCCCACATGCGCGCGGGCCGCAATGGGCCGCACTGAAAACCGCCAGCAAGCATGATTTGTTTCAAGCGGCGGATTGGGCGATGGTGCTGGATGTTGACGAGTTTGTGAATGTTCATATCGGCACCAAACGGCTTGACGATTTGCTCACGGCACTCAGCGATGCCGACGCCATCGCGATGACATGGCGCCTCTTTGGCAATGGCGGGCAAGTGAGCATGCGCGATGCACCCATCACCGAAACATTCACCCGCGCAGCCCCTGCAACGCTGGGCTGGCCTTGGCGCGCCCAAATGTTCAAAACCCTATTTCGTGGCCCCGCCCATGGCCCCTATGCCAAGCTGGGGGTGCATCGACCCCAAGGCTTGGCCGACAATCATGCCCCGCGCTGGTATGATGGGTCTGGTCGCCTCTTGGATGGCAGTTTTGCCAAAAACCGTCTGTTTACCGATTTTCGGCGGGATAATTACGCAATGGTGCAATTGAACCATTATCCCCTTGGCGCCATTGAAAATTATCTGGTCAAAGCCGAGCGCGGACGCGCAAACCGCGATGCCTCGCCATTCGATATGGGCTATTGGGTTGAGCGCAATTTGAACGAAGTGGAGGATCGCAGTATTTTAGCCTTAGAGAGCGCCTCCTTTCGCGCCCAAATGCATGCCGATACGCGGTTACACCATCTGCATCAGCGCGGCTTTGCTTGGCGCCAAGAACAATTTGCAAAATTGATGACACAAGAGCCTTGGCGTGCGCTTTATGGCCGGCTGCGCATGTGCGGGCCATCCATGGCCTTGCCGGCTGACATCAGCCGCGAGATCACGCGCCATATCGCAAAAAACCCATAGCGCAAATGCTCTGGAAATACGTCTGATTCTACGCTAGGGCGCAGAAATGAGTAAAACGATCTCCATTCCTCGCCCCGACGACATGCACCTGCATTTGCGCGATGGGCCCATGCTGGCCGCGGTTTTGCCTGAAACAGCGCGCCATTTTGGCCGCGCCATCATTATGCCCAATCTTGTGCCGCCTGTGGTGACAATGGAGGATGCCATCGCCTACCGCGCGCGCATTCTTGCAGCTTTGCCCGAAGGGGCCGATTTTACGCCGCTGATGACGCTTTATCTGACCGAAAACACCGATCCTGCCGATGTGGCTGCCGCCCATGCAGCCGGGGTGATCCATGCCGTTAAACTGTATCCCGCGGGGGCCACCACCAATTCTCATGGTGGCGTGCGGCAAATCTCGCGCGTGATGCCCGTTTTGGAAAAAATGGCGGAAATTGGACTGCCCCTGTGTCTTCACGGCGAAGTTACGGATGCTGATGTCGATATTTTCGACCGCGAGGCGGTGTTCATCGACACTGTTCTGGACCCGCTGCGCCGCGCTTTGCCCACATTGCGGGTGGTGATGGAGCATATCACCACCAGCCAAGGCGTGGACTATGCCCGCGCGGGCGGCGCGAATTTGGCCGCCACCATCACCACGCATCATTTGATCATCAACCGCAATCATATCTTGGCGGGTGGCATTAAGCCCCATTACTACTGCCTGCCCGTGGCCAAACGCGAAAGCCACCGCTTGGCTTTGCGCGCGGCGGCGACATCGGGCGAGGCGCGGTTTTTTCTGGGCACAGACAGCGCGCCGCATTGTGATGCACTGAAAGAGCATGCTTGCGGCTGTGCGGGCTGCTTTACCGCCACCAACACAATGCCCTTGCTGGCCCATGTTTTTGAAGAAATGGGCGCTTTGGACAAGTTGGCGGGCTTTACAGCGCGGTATGGCGCGGAATTTTACGGCCTGCCGATTTCTGAACATCGCCTCACCTTGACCAAATCCAGCGTCCCCACTGTTTGGCCTGACAAGCTGGCCACGGGCGCGGGCCCTGTCACCATCTTTAACCCCGGCTTTCCTGTGTTTTGGCAGGTAAGTTCTTGATATCAGATCGGCGCAATTCAACTTGCCCTTGGCTATTGCTAAGGGCGAAGATGACATGATCGCCGTTTCTCGACCTTGCATGACTGCGCGAAAGGACATCCGATGATCCCCACCTCCTTCCCCGATGCCGCCACGATAGCGCGCCTCACTGCGCGGGCGCTTTTGGAAATTAACGCCGTGCATTTCAACGCCCAAACGCCCTTTACCTTGGCATCTGGGCTGCCAAGTCCCACTTATATTGATTGCCGCAAGCTCATTTCTTACCCACGCATCCGCGCCAGTTTGATGGATTTTTTATGCGTCACGGTCATGCGCAACGTGGGATTCGAAGCTTTTGACAATATTGCCGGCGGCGAGACGGCGGGGATTCCCTTTGCCGCCCTCGTGGCCGAACGTCTGGCCCTGCCGATGAGTTATGTGCGCAAAAAGCCCAAAGGCTATGGCCGCAATGCCCGTATCGAAGGCGAAATGCGCGAAGGCCAGCGCGTCTTGCTGGTAGAGGATTTGACCACCGATGGTGGATCAAAACTGTCCTTTGTCGATGCCATTCGGGAAACGGGGGCAAGCTGTGCCCATACGGCGGTGATTTTTTATTATGGGATTTTCCCAGAAACGCCGGTGCGGCTAAAGGATCACGGCGTGGCCTTGCACCACCTTTGCACATGGTGGGATGTTTTGGCCGAAGCCCGCGCGCAAGGCAGTTTTGATGACCATACATTGGCCGAAGTGGAGGCCTTTTTGAACAATCCCCGTGCCTGGCAAGAGGCGCGCGCCAAGTAACAAAACTTGGGGGCGAATCTGTGCATCAATTGGGGATAAAGGGCAGGCGAATCTAGATGTCTTTTGTTTTTCGCCTATATATGGTATGCAATAGCCTAGGTATCGCAAAAGGCTGACAAATGCGATCACCATCCGCCTGTTCACCCCCCAACTTATCCCGATTGCATAGCAAGGGGCGCAGGGGCTAGGCAGGGCATCATACAGTGCCGCGCAGAACGAGGAAGCGATGAACGAAATTGCCACATTGCGTCCAACGCTTGCAACGCAAGACAGCGGGGGCGGCGATGGCTTGCCCCAAAATATCGAAGCTGAACAGCAGCTTTTGGGCGCGATTTTAACCAATAATGACGTGTATGATCGCATCTCAAGCCTTGTGAAACCCGAACATTTCTTTGACCCCGTCCATCAGCGCATTTTCGAACGCGCCGCCGCGCGCATTCAAAAAAACGCGCTGGCAAGCCCTGTCACGCTAAAGCCCTTTTTTGAAGAGGACGAAGGTCTAAAAGAGTTGGGCGGCGCTTCCTATTTGGTGCGGCTGGCGGGGGCGGCGATTTCGGCCTATGCGGCACGCGATTATGCCCAAATGATCTATGATCTGGCCGTGCGGCGCGCCTTGATCGGTCTGGGGCGCGATATTGCCGCCAAAGCCGCAAAAGTCGAAGTGGACAGCGAGCCCAAAGAACAGATTATCGAAGCAGAGCAGCGCCTGTATCAATTGGGCGAACAAGGCGTGGCCGAGCGCGGCTTTCAATCTTTTCTCAAATCCGTCACCGCCGCTGTGGATGTGGCCAATGCCGCCTATCAACGCGATGGGGGTCTGGCGGGCATTTCCACAGGTCTGATCGATTTAGACAAGAAATTGGGCGGGCTGCACCCCTCCGATTTGCTGATTTTGGCCGGTCGGCCTTCGATGGGGAAGACCTCTCTGGCAACCAATATCGCCTTCAATATCGCCAAAGTGCATAAGCGCGGTCGCCTGCCCGATGGCGGCGAAGGCAGTATTGAGGGCGGGGTTGTAGGCTTTTTCTCGCTGGAAATGAGCGCAGAACAACTCGCCGCGCGTATCTTGTCTGAAGCGGCGGAAATCCCATCCGAACAAATTCGGCGCGGTGATATGACCGAGGAAGAATTCCGCCGCTTTGTCGAGGCGGCCAAGGCGCTGGAAACTTGCCCCCTCTATATCGACGACACCCCTGCCCTGCCCATTTCGCAAGTGGCGGCGCGCGCGCGGCGTCTTAAACGCACCCATGGATTGGATGTATTGATTATCGACTATTTGCAGCTTGTCAAAGGCGCCAGTAAAGAAAGCCGTGTGCAAGAAGTGTCGGAGATCACCCAAGGCCTAAAGGCCATAGCCAAGGAATTGAATATCCCTGTCATCGCGCTCAGCCAGCTTTCGCGGCAAGTTGAATCGCGCGAGGACAAGCGCCCGCAATTGTCGGATCTGCGCGAATCTGGCTCGATCGAGCAGGACGCCGATGTGGTCATGTTTGTCTACCGCGACGAATATT
>CAXNIF010000162.1:0-4872 GCA_964202345.1 Cypionkella sp. | reverse complement strand
AGCGTCTCGCCCTTGGCCGTCAGCAACAAAATCGGCATCAATGATGTTTTGCGCAAATCCCGCGTCAGCGCCACCCCATCTTCGCCCGGCATCATCACATCCAAAATTGCCAGATCAAATTCAAGCCCCGCCATCAATCGGCGCGCATGGGCGGCATCGCGGGCGACAGTCACCAAAAATCCCGCGCGGATCAGAAATTTTTGCATCAAAGAGCGCATCCGCGCGTCATCATCCACAACCAGCAAATGCGCGGCAGGCTCGCTCATGTCGATCCATCCTTTAGGGCGGTGTATTGGCGGCGCTGGCTGTCGTCCATCATCGCCTCTAGCACCGTGCGAAAGCCCGCCACGGCCACAGGGCCAGCGGCGCGGTAGGCGCTGCGCATCCGCGCGCGCTGCGCATCTGACAGGCTGCGCTCTAGGGCTGCGCCTTTTTCGGTCAAATACAAATGCCGCTCGCGCCGATCTTTACGCCCCACCCGCGCCTCGACCAGCCCATCGTCAAATAGACTGCGCAACACTCGGTTCAGCGATTGCTTGGTCACGCCCAAAATATCCAACAGATTGCCCACCGTTGTGCCCGGCGCGCGATGGATGAAATGCACCGCGCGGTGATGGGCGCGCCCATAATCCATCCCTTGCAAAATGCGATCAGGATCCGAGGTAAAGCCGCGATAGGCAAAAAACATCGCCTCAATGCCCTTGCGCAGATTTTCATCCGTCAGGAACAATAGGCTGTCATCACCCGATTTGACATCCGCCATGGCGCGCCCTCCTTTGCGGGCAATTTACGTCAGCCTTGTTGACATTCCAAGAGGCAACTGCTAGCAAATTGGCGATTTAACGCAATATTATGTCCGATACGGGCCTATTTTGCGCAACATTCGCAAATCGGGAGGGCGCGATGGCAGGCTATGACGATCGGGACGGGTTCATCTGGATGGATGGCAAATTGGTGGAATGGCGCAGCGCCAATGTCCATATTTTGACCCATGCCTTGCACTATGCCAGCTCGGTGTTTGAAGGTGAGCGGTGCTATAATGGCAAGATTTTCAAATCGGTGCAGCATTCCGAACGTCTGCGCAAATCGGGCGAACTTTTGGATATGGACCTGCCCTATTCCGTGGCGCAAATCGAGGCGGCCAAGGCGGCCACGCTCAAGGCCAACAATTTGACCGATGGCTATGTGCGCGCGTTGGCCTGGCGCGGCGCGGGCGAAGATATGGGCGTGGCCTCTAAGAAAAATCCCATTCGCATGGCCGTGGCTGTGTGGTCATGGGGCAATTACTATGGCGATGCCAAAACGCGCGGCGCAAAGCTCGACATTGCCAAATGGAAACGCCCGAGCCCCGAAACAATTCCCCACGCGGCCAAAGCGGCGGGGCTTTACATGATCTGCACCATGTCCAAACACGCCGCCGAAGCCAAGGGATGTTCGGATGCTATGATGTTTGACTATCGCGGCTATGTGGCCGAGGCGACAGGCGCGAATATCTTTTTTGTCAAAGACGGCGAAGTTCATACCCCCCTGCCCGATGCTTTCTTGAACGGCATCACCCGCCAAACGGTGATCGAGATGCTGAAATCCAAAGGCATCAAGGTGCATGAACGTCACATCCTGCCCGCCGAACTAGAAGGCTTTGAACAGTGCTGGCTGACAGGCACCGCCGCCGAAGTCACCCCCGTGGGCCAAATTGGCGATTACAATTTCGACGTGGGCGCCTTGACGCAAAACATCGCCTCTGACTACGAGAAATTGGTGCGCGCCTAAGAGGCAAGGCCATCACAGATCGGGGCGCGCGGCCTGCTATGGGCGGCGCGCCGCATTATTTGGGGCAGGCGCGGTGGTCAGTTGCGCAATCGCCCAGCGCGCCGCATCGGCCACGGCGGCATCCTCATCTTGCGTTAGGGGCTGGGCCACGGCCACCAAAGGCGCTTGGCCCGAATTGCCCATGGCATAAAGCACATTGCGCACAAAGCGATTGCGCCCGATTCGCTTGATCGGGCTGCCCGCAAACCGCGCCCGAAACCCTGCGTCATCCAGCGCGGCCAATTGCGCAAGATCCGCCGCCGCCGCGCGCGGCTGATAGCCAATGTCGCGCGCGCTTTGGGCGAATTTGTTCCAAGGGCAGACCGCCAAGCAATCGTCGCAGCCATATATCCGGTTCCCCATCAAGCCGCGCAGCGCAACATCCACGGGGCCTTTGTGCTCGATGGTCAAATAGGAAATGCAGCGCCGCGCATCCAGTTGATAGGGCGCGGGAAAGGCGCGGGTGGGGCAAATATCAAGACAGGCGGTGCAACTGCCGCAATGGCTGATTTCGGCGGTGTCGCGGGCCATGTGAAGGGTGGTGAACACCGCGCCCAAAAACACCCAATTGCCCAAATCGCGCCCCAGCAAATTGGTGTGTTTGCCCTGCCAGCCCAGCCCCGCCGCCTGCGCCAGCGGCTTTTCCATCACGGGGGCGGTATCGACAAAAACCTTGATCTGATGGCCCTTGGCTTCGGGTTGATCCAGCAGCCAGCGGCCCAGTGCCTTAAGGCGGCGCTTGACCAGATCGTGGTAATCTCGCCCCTGCGCATAGACCGATATCGCCCCCCGTTCGGGATGGTTCAATATCTCTAGCGGGTCGTGGGGCGGGGTGTAGCTTTCGGCCAGCATGATGACACTGCGCGCCTCGGGCCACAGGGCAGCGGGGTTTTCACGCCAGGCGCTGCGCTCGGCCATCCAGGCCATTTGCCCGTGATAGCCCTTATCCAGAAATTCCCGCAAGCGCGGCGCGGCCTGCGGGGCGGCATCGGGGGCGCAAATGCCCATTTGGGCAAAGCCAATGCGCCGCGCCTCATCGGCCAGCCGCGCGCGCATATCCGCGCTAGAAGTCAAGGTCGGCATAGCTGGCCGAAGGTTCAAACCCCAGCAACCGATCGCTCAGCAAGGTGCGAAACGCCGGGCGCGATTTCACCTTGGCATACCAATCCTTGACCGCAGCGCCGCGATCCCAATCCACATCCCCAATGAAATCCAGCGACGACAAATGGGCCGCTGCGGTGAAATCGGCAAGGCTCATGGCATCCCCCGCCAGCCAGCGCCGATGCTCAAGCAGCCAAGCCAAATATTCCAAATGATATTTCAGCGCCGCGGCCCCCGCCTTGACCGCGCGGCTGTCGGGCGTGCCTTGGCCCATCAGTTTTTTGGTGACTTTTTCATACAGCAAGCGCTGCGTCACTTCGCTGTTGAACTTATCATCAAACCACGCGCACAGCCGCCGCACTTCGAAACGGGCCTGGGCATCGCGCGGGAAAAGCGGGGGATTGGGCACCGTTTCTTCGATAAATTCGCAAATGGCTTGGCTTTCCGACAAGGTGATGCCGCCCATGCGCAGCACCGGAACTTTGCCAGCAGGATTGCGGCGCATGAATTCGGGCGATTGTTCCCAATAGCGTTCTTCGACCAGCTCGACTTCCAGCTTTTTCTCGGCCAAGGTCAGGCGCACTTTGCGGCAAAAGGGCGATAGGGGCGCGTGATAAAGGCGGATCATGATACACTCGATGCAAAAGGCCGTCGCGCGCAGCTTTGACGTGAAACGCTGCCGATTTCAACTGCCGATCAATAGTCAAAACAGCGCGCGCGCCCATCGGCCAAAATCGTCTCTGCCCCAGAGATGATGGCAGCGGTGCGGCGGCCCATGAAACTGGAATTACGTCTGGGGTCTCGCCCTTTGGGATCGGGCAAAACCGCTGCCAAGCGCGCGGCCTGCATGGGCGTCAATTCGGCGGCATCCACGTCAAAGAAATGCCGCGCCGCCGCTTGCACGCCAAAGATACCCGGCCCAAATTCCGCGATATTCATATAGACTTCCAAAATCCGCTGCTTTGACCACACAAATTCCACCGCAGGGGTCAGCATCGCCTCTAGCGCCTTGCGCAGATAACTGCGCCCGTGCCACAAAAACACATTCTTGACCGTTTGCTGCGTCAAGGTAGAGGCGCCGCGCTGTGACCCTTCGCTCACGGCATCGCGAATAGCGGCCACATCAAAGCCCCAATGGTTGCAAAAATTGGCATCCTCGGCCGCCACAACGGCCCGCGCCATATGGGGCGAGATATTGTCCCAGCCTGTCCAATCCTTTTCAATGCCGCCCAGACGCCAGGCCTCTTGCGCCTGATAGATATTGATCAGCGGCGGCACAAAGCTAAAAAGCATAATCAGCGCGGCAAACAATCCCGCAAGACTGGCAGCGCCCGTAATTACAGCGCGTTTGATGCGCGGCCAAAAGCCGCCCTGACGCAGGGGCGGGGCCACGGCGCGCGGTGAGGCCGCCCGTGTTTTGGATGTTTTGGATGTCTTAGCCATTGCGCGCCATCTTGCCCATTGCGAGGCAGCCGTCAAGCTGCGCCTGATTTCCCCTGCCAACCCCGCCAGCCAAAGCTGGCAGCCCGCACCGCGCGGCAAAACCAATGGCCCTGCCGCGCCCGCCCTGCCCTATTCGGCAGGCACTTTTTGCGCCTGAACGCTAAGTGGATGGGCCAAATGCGGCAACATCTCGCTGGGGCAGATTTGCAGGAAATGATCCTTTTCCACCTGCCATTCGGCCAAGATACGCTGGGCAATCGCACTGCCCGTTTCGGCTGCATGGCGCGCAATCAGCGCGTGAACCTGCCCTTCCCAATGGGCATGGCCCAGCTTGCAGGTGACAATGCTTTCGGGGTTTAGAAAATCGCTGGCCGTGCCTTTTGGATCGTAGATATAGGCCATGCCGCCTGTCATCCCCGCGCCAAAATTCGCGCCGATGCGGCCCAAAATCACCGCGACCCCGCCCGTCATATATTCGCAGCCATTGGACCCACAGCCTTCGACGACCACGCTGGCCCC
>CAXNIF010000161.1:0-4930 GCA_964202345.1 Cypionkella sp. | reverse complement strand
GCGACGGGTTTTTTGTTTTGGGTGCGCAAGGCGCTTAAGCCGATTTTGCTGCGCATGGGCATGGGCAAACGGGCGGCGGATATTGCGGTGAAAACGGGGCCAGTTTTGGCCATTGTGGCATCTGTCTTGGCTGTCCGCGGATTTGATTTGGCTGCACAAGGGGTGAAAATTGTGGGCGAAATCCCCAGTGGCTTGCCGCCTTTTGCCTTGCCACATTTTGACCTTGGTTTGTGGCAAAGCCTTGCCCTGCCGGCCTTATTGATCAGCCTTGTTGGTTTTGTTGAAAGCGTGTCCGTCGGGCAAACGCTGGCGGCCAAACGTCGCCAACGCATTGATGCAAACCAAGAATTGACGGCCTTAGGCGCGGCCAATATTGCATCGGCGTTTTCGGGCGGCTACGCCGTGACTGGCGGTTTTGCCCGATCCGTGGTGAATTTTGATGCAGGCGCCGAAACGCAAATGGCCGGAGTGATGACGGCCATTGGCCTACTTGCCGCAACGCTGTTGCTGACGCCCATGTTCTATTTTCTGCCCAATGCGGTGTTGGCGGCGACAATTATCGTCGCGGTGCTTTCCTTGATTGATCTGCCCAGCTTGCATCGCGTTTGGCGCTACTCGAAGGCCGATTTTGCCGCGATGGCGGTGACCATTGCGGCTGTGCTGGGCATCGGAGTCGAGGCGGGAATCATGGCAGGGGTGGCGCTTTCACTGGCGCTGTATTTGTGGCGGACATCGCGCCCTCATATTGCTGTTGTCGGGCTGTTGCCGGGCACCGAACATTTTAGAAATGTTGAAAGATACGATGTCATCACCGACCCAAGCCTTTTGTCCATTCGGGTTGATGGCAGTTTATATTTCGCCAATGCCAAGGGGCTAGAGGATACAATCTATGACAAAATTGCCGCCAACCCCGCCCTTAAAAACGTCGTTTTGATGTGCAGCGCTGTCAATACGATCGATGCAAGCGCCTTGGAAAGCATTGAAGCGATTGATCATCGTTTGGCCTCTGCGGGTGTGGGATTTCACCTTTCCGAAGTGAAAGGGCCGGTGATGGATCGGTTGAAAAAATCAGACTTTTTGCAGCATTTCAAAGGCAAAATCTATTTGTCGCAATTCGAAGCGGCCAAAGATCTATCCCCCCTGCCAGCATTGTGATCTGGGACAAAATGCTGTTGAATATTGTCGCTGGGCAGCATGATCTAGATCATGGAAGAGCGGTGATAAAAGCGGCATGAAGACCTGAAATATCAGGGGAATTGCCCATGCGATTGACAACGCGAACAAATCTGGCCACGCGGGTTTTGATGTCGTGTGCGGTCAATGATGGGGTGATCTTGCGCAGCGTTGACATCGCGCAGCGCACAAACGCCTCGCTGAACCACATGTTGCAAGTGGTCAATATTTTGCAAGAGCATGGTTTTGTGCAAACATTGCGTGGCCGCACGGGCGGTTTGCGCCTGGCACGCCCTTCGGCCAATATCTCTATGGGCGAAGTTTTTCGCCTGTTCGAAGGCAATATCGCCTTTGCCGAATGTTTCGACCTTAGCACAAACACCTGCCCGCTGCACAATGTCTGCCGGCTGCGCGGTTTTTTGACCCGCGCGATTGAGGCGTTCTTTGCTGAATTGGACACGGTCACCCTTGCAGATTTGGTGACAGGAAACTGCGGCCTAGAGGCGCTGCTTGGCCTTGTGGGGCGGATGCCAAATAAATGCACGCAAGACCGCCTGCCGATCTTGGCCTGAAACCTGCGAGCTGACTGGCCGCGCGCGTTGTCGGCATAACGGTATTTTTCAACCAACCAGACCGCGAACCAGCCAAAGGCTTCCGCCCAGACGGCCTTGCCGCTGCGCAAGCATTTATCTGTTTGATGAAAATGAAAGTGGCAGCCCGTAGGGGAGTCGAACCCCTCTTGCCTGGTTGAAAACCAGATGTCCTAACCGATAGACGAACGGGCCACGCTGTTCGTGGGCTGTCTTTAGAGGGGCGCTGTATCTTCCGCAAGAGGGAAAATGCATCTTTTTGGCAGGAATTTTGTGCAGTATCGCCACATTGGAAAAACGCGCAAGTTATGCGCGTGCGGCGTCCTCTAGGCGCAATTGCACGCGTGTGCGGCCACCCCATGTGTTGACCTCGATCCGTCCTGCCAAGTGGAAGCGACCCGCTCCCCCTGCCAGCAGGGCATCGCCCATCGGCGTTTGAAACGCGCCGAACAAAACGGCTTCCAGTTTTTGTCCCATGCCATCGCCAAAGCTAAGACGCAAATGTCCCTCGCCCATGGGCCGCGCTGCAACGGCCATATCGGCAAAAGCAAAACGCGGAGCGGGGCTAGAGGCCCCAAAGGGGCCTGCCGCATCGATTTGCGCCACCAATTCGGGCGTCGCGCCGCCGGTTGCCAGCAAGGCATCAATATGCAAATCGCTGGCTTCGCCCGCCGCTGCACCCTGACGGGCCAGCAATTCTGACAGGCGCGCCATAGCGGCCTCTAATTGATCGCGGGCCACGGTGAGCCCTGCCGCCATTTTATGACCGCCGCCTTTGATCAGCAGGCCTTCGCCAGCCAATCGCTGCACCGCCGCCCCAAGATCCACCCCTGAAATTGACCGGGCCGACCCTTTGCCAATATCCCCGTCAAAACCGATCACCACGGTGGGACGGCGGGCGGCCTCTTTCAGGCGGGCGGCAACGATCCCCACCACCCCCGGATGCCAGCCATCGGCGGCGGCCCAAACAAGCGGCGCATCTAGCCCACGCGCCTGTGCTTGGGCCATGGCTTCGCTGCGCACTGCCGCCTCGATCTCGCGCCTTTCAGTATTCAGCACATCCAGCCGCTCTGCCAGCGCGGCGGCTTCGGCCTCGCTTTGCGTGGCCAATAGCCGCGCGCCCAAATCAGCCTGTCCAATGCGCCCGCCCGCATTGATCCTTGGGCCAAGCACAAAGCCCAAAGCATAGGCATTGGGCGCGCTATCAAGACGCCCAATATCGCAAAGAGCGCGCAAGCCCACCCTTTCGCGCCGCGCCATCACCTTTAGCCCTTGGCGCACAAAGGCGCGGTTCAGGCCAATCAGCGGGGCGACATCAGCCACCGTGGCCAAGGCGACAAGATCAAGAAATCCCATCAAATCGGGCAAGTTGCTGCCTGTGGCGCGCAAGTGGCGATTCGTCTCGACCAAAAGTAAAAATACAACGCCCGCAGCGCAAAGATGAGCCAATTCGCCACTTTCGTCCATGCGGTTGGGATTGACCACCGCCACAGCGGGAGGCAAGGTTTCCGCGCCCAGATGGTGATCTAGCACCAAAACATCACAATTTGCCGCAGCAATTGGCCCATGTGAAAGCGTGCCGCAATCCACACAAATAATCAGATCATGCGCGGCGCCCAATTGGGCCATGGCCGCCTCATTGGGGCCATATCCTTCGTCAATGCGATCGGGAATGTAGAGCGTGGCCTCTCGCCCCATGGCGCGCAGGTAGGTCAGCAGCAGCGCCGCCGATGCCGCACCATCGACATCATAATCGCCGAAAATCGCGATTCGCTGTTGATTTGTGATTGCCGTCAGAAACCGCGCGGCGGCGGCACCCATGTCTTTTAGCACCATTGGGTCGGGCATTAAATCGCGCAATGACGGGGCAAGATAGGCCTTGGCATCTTGGGGGGCAACGCCGCGCTGCGCCAAAATTTGACATACGGCGGCAGGCAAGTCTGTCGCCTGCGCCATAGCTTGGGCCAAACGTTGTTGATCCGCGCCGGGGCCAATCCAGCGCCGCCCCGTCAGCGAGTGTTCGATATTCAAAAATGCGCGCGCAATCATATGATGGTGATGCCAGAGGCGCGGGCAGGGGGCAAGCCCCCGCCATGAGGCGCGGTTTCAGTTTTGGTTTTTAATCGGGGCGCGGTATCGCATGTGGCGCACCGATCCTGTTTTACTGCGCATCAAGACGGTTTCGCATTCGACATAGCCGTGCCCCATCTTTATGCCATTCAAAAGCGAACCTTGTGTCACGCCTGTTGCGGCAAAAATCACCTCGCTGCGCACCATATCGTCGCGGGCATATATGCGTGAAAAGTCGGTGATTCCTGCCGTCTGCGCGCGGGCGCGTTCATCATCATTGCGAAACAACAATCGCCCATAAATCTGCCCGCCCATACATTTTAAGGCCGATGCCGCAAGCACCCCTTCGGGCGCGCCGCCAGAGCCCATGTAAATGTCTATTCCCGTCACCTCGGGCTGGGCGCAATGCATCACGCCCGCCACATCGCCATCGGTGATCAGCCGAATGGCCGCCCCTGTTGCCCGGACATCGGCAATCATGGCCTCATGGCGCGGGCGATCCAAAATACATACAGTGATTTCATCGGCCGCCACACCCTTGGCACGGGCCAGCGCGCGCACGCGCGCAGCGGGGGACATATCCAGCGAGACAGTATCTGGCCCATAGCCGGGACCTATGGCCAATTTGTCCATATAGACATCAGGCGCGTGCAGGAGCGTGCCGCGCGGGGCCATCGCAATGACCGTCAGGGCATTGGGCATATCTTTGGCGGTCAGGGTTGTTCCCTCAAGCGGATCAAGCGCGATATCTACGGCAGGGCCGCGCCCCGTGCCCACCTGTTCCCCGATATACAGCATGGGTGCCTCGTCGCGCTCGCCTTCGCCGATCACAACGACACCGGCGATATCCAGCAGATTTAACTGCTCTCGCATGGCGTTTACGGCCGCTTGGTCTGCAGCCTTTTCATCCCCGCGCCCAATCAGCGCTGCAGAGGCAATTGCCGCCGCTTCGGAGACACGGGCAAGCCCCAGCGACAAAAGTCGGTCTTGAAATTCGGCGGCGTCGCTCATCATTTCCCCCATGCTTTGCTGTGCTCGCCCATAGCGGGCGCGGGGGGCAGCGTCTATCCTGCTTGCGCTAACAGGGGGCAACTTTT
>CAXNIF010000160.1:0-4964 GCA_964202345.1 Cypionkella sp. | reverse complement strand
CCCGTCATATATTCGCAGCCATTGGACCCGCAGCCTTCGACGACCACGCTGGCCCCCGAATTGCGCACGGCAAAACGTTCCCCCGCGCGGCCAGACGCGAACAAATGCCCGCCCGTGGCCCCATAAAGCACCGTATTGCCAATGATCGTGTTTTCTTCGGCCACCAGCGGCGAGTTCATCTTGGGCCGCACCACAATCAGCCCGCCCGACAATCCCTTGCCGACATAGTCATTGGCATCGCCCATGACTTCGATTTTTAGCCCGTTCACCGCAAAAGCACCCAAAGATTGCCCGCATGATCCCGTCAGCTTCACCGTCAGATGATCGGGCTGCAAGGCGTTACGCATTCCGAATTTCTTGACGATATGGCTAGAGGCGCGCGTGCCTATCGTGCGCAGCGTGTTGCGCACCGCATAGGAAAGTTGCATCTTTTCGCCATCCTCAAAGAAGCGCGCACCATCTTTGATGATATCCGCGTCCAAAGTATCAGGCACAAAGTTGCGCGGCTTGGAACGATCATAGGTGATCGAGCGCGACCCATCGACCGTAATGAGCAGCGGATTCAAATCCAGATCGTCCAAATGGGCCGAGCCGCGCGACACTTGGCTGAGCAAATCGGCCCGCCCGATGATTTCATCCAAAGAGCGCGCGCCGATTTGCGCCAAAATCTCGCGCACTTCTTGGGCGTAAAAGGTGATCAGATTGACCACCTTATCGGCATTGCCCGTAAACTTGGCGCGCAGCGCTTCGTTTTGGGTGCAAACGCCCACGGGGCAGGTGTTGGATTGGCATTGGCGCACCATGATGCAGCCCATCGCAATCAGAGCGGCGGTGCCGATGCCGTATTCCTCAGCGCCCATCATCGCGGCCATGACCACATCGCGCCCCGTGCGAAGCCCGCCATCGGTGCGCAGCGTGACGCGTTCGCGCAGGTTGTTCATCGCCAGCACTTGATGGGCCTCGGTCAGGCCCATCTCCCACGGCAGGCCCGCATATTTGATGGATGTCGCGGGCGATGCCCCCGTGCCGCCGTTATGGCCCGATATCAGGATGATATCCGCCTTGGCCTTGGCCACCCCTGCCGCAATCGTGCCCACACCTGATGAGGACACCAGTTTCACCGTCACCTTGGCGCGGGGGTTGATTTGCTTCAAATCATAAATCAACTGCGCCAAATCTTCGATGGAATAGATGTCGTGGTGCGGCGGCGGCGAGATTAACGTCACCCCGGGCGTCGAATGGCGCAGCCGCGCAATCAGCGCTGTCACCTTCATGCCAGGGAGTTGCCCACCTTCGCCCGGCTTGGCGCCTTGGGCGACCTTAATCTCCAATTCTTCGCAGGCGTTCAGATATTCCGCCGTCACCCCGAAACGGCCCGAGGCGACCTGCTTGATCTTGGCCGATGGATTATCGCCATTGGCTTCGGGCAGGAAATGCGCGGGGTCTTCACCGCCTTCGCCGCTGTCCGATTTCGCGCCAATACGGTTCATCGCCACATTCAGCGTTTTATGCGCCTCTGGCGACAGCGCCCCAAGGCTCATACCGGGGGTCACAAACCGCTTGCGGATCGAGGTGATCGATTCCACCTCTTCGATAGGAACAGGCTTGCCCAAGGGTTTGATATCTAGCAAATCGCGCAAGTGAATCGGCGGGTTCGCGCGCATGGCCGCGCTATATTGTTTCCACAAATCATAGCTGGCACGGTCGCAAGCCGATTGCAAAATATGCATCGTTTGCGCTTCCCAAGCGTGTTTTTCGCCGCTGCGGCGCGCCTTGTAAAAGCCCCCGATCGGCAGCACTTCGGCCCCGCCCAGCCAGCCTTTGGCATGCACCTCTTCGGCCTTCATCTGCAAGCCTTGCAGACCAATCCCCGAAATGCGGCTTTGCATGCCGGGGAAATATTCCGCCACCATCGCGCGCGACAGGCCCACGGCTTCGAAATTCAAACCGCCGCGATAGCTGGAAATCACCGAAATGCCCATTTTGGACATGATTTTCAGCAGCCCCGCATCCACGGCCGCCGCATAGCGGCGCATCGCATCCACCAGCGTGCCATCCAAAAGCCCGCGCGCCAGACGATCCGCGATGCTGTCTTGCGCCAGATAGGCGTTCACAGTGGTCGCGCCGCAGCCAATCAGCACGGCGAAATAATGCGGGTCGATACATTCCGCCGACCGCACATTGACCGAACAAAAGGTGCGCAGCCCTTTGCGCGTCAGCCAGCTATGCACGGCAGAGGTGGCCAAAATCATCGGCATGGCCACGCGCGTTTCGCTTTGGTGGTGATCGGATAAAACCAATTGCCCCGCGCCCGAGCGCACGGCGTCTTCGGCTTCGGCGCGGATGCGCTCTAGCCCTTGGCGCAGTGCATCTGGCCCTGCCCCAGCGGGAAAGGTGCAGTCGATATGCGCCACTTGATCGCCAAAGCGGCCCACCAGCACGTCAAATTCCGAATTGGCCAAAAAGGGGCTTTCCAGCACCAAGATTTCCGATTGCGCATTTGTTTCATCCAGCACATTGCGCAGATTGCCAAAGCGGGTCTTCAGGCTCATCACCCGCCCTTCGCGAAGGCTGTCAATGGGCGGGTTCGTCACTTGGCTAAAGTTCTGCCGAAAGAAATGCGACAGCGGGCGATAGACCGACGACAACACCGCAGCAGGCGTATCATCGCCCATCGAGGCGATCATCTCTTTGCCATCTTCGGCCATCGGGGCCAAAACCTGCTCCAATTCTTCGACAGTAAAACCCGCAGCAATTTGGCGGCGGCGCAGATCACCGGCTTTGAACATCGGCTCTTCGGGCACGTCTTTCAGCAGCGCGCCCAAATCGACAATCTTTTGAATCCACGTCCCATAAGGCTGGGCCGCGGCCAATTTGTCCTTTAGTTCGACATCGTGATATAGCCGCCCTTCGGCCATATCCACGGCAATCATCTGCCCTGGCCCCAGCGCGCCTTTTTCGCGGATGGTGGATTCGTCCACAGGCACCATCCCCGCCTCTGACCCGGCAATCAGCAGCCCATCACCCGTGACGACATAGCGCATGGGGCGCAGCCCGTTGCGATCGAGGCCCCCGCACACCCATTGCCCATCCGTCATGGCAAGGGCGGCTGGGCCATCCCAAGGTTCGATCACCGAATTGCAATAGGCATACATATCCGCCCAAGCGGGTTTCATATCTGTGGTCGCCTTGCTCCAGGCTTCGGGCACCAGCATCGTTTTCGCCAAGGGCGCATTGCGCCCCGAGCGCACCAAAACTTCGAACACCGCATCCAGCGCCCCCGAGTCCGACGTGCCGCTGGGAATGATTGGCTTGATATCTTCTGCCGCATCGCCAAAATTGGTCGAGGCCATGCGGATTTCATGGCTTTTCATCCAATTGACGTTGCCCTTAAGGGTGTTGATCTCGCCGTTATGGGCCAGCATGCGGAACGGCTGGGCCAGCCACCACTGCGGGAAGGTATTGGTCGAATAGCGTTGGTGATAAATGGCAAAGGCCGATTCAAAACGCTCGTCTTGCAAATCGGGATAGAAGGTGGCCACTTGCTCGGCCAACATCATGCCCTTGTAGATGATGCTGCGGCACGACAGGCTGCAAATATACAGGCCCGCAATCTGCGCCGCCAGCGCCGCCTTTTCGATACGGCGGCGGATGATATAAAGCTCGCGCTCGAATTGCTCTTGCGTCAAACCCTTGTCGCAGCGGATCAAAATCTGTTCAATTTCGGGGCGCGTGGCATTGGCCTTATCGCCCAAAACCGACACATCCACAGGCACATGCCGCCAGCCGTAAATGTAATGGCCCATGCGCAACACTTCGGCTTCGACAATGGTGCGGCACCGCTCTTGCGCGGCGAAATCGGTGCGCGGCAAGAACACTTGCCCCACGGCGATCAGCTTGGACTTATCGGCATCATGCCCGGTGCGGGTCACTTGATCATAGAAAAACGGCACGGGAATTTGCACATGAATGCCCGCGCCATCGCCCGTTTTGCCATCCGCATCCACCGCGCCGCGATGCCAAATCGCCTTTAGCGCGTTGATCCCGTTTTCCACCACGCGGCGCGACGGCTTGCCCGAAATGGCCACCACCAGCCCCACCCCGCAAGAAGAATGTTCATCTTCGGCCTTATACAGGCTGTTGGCATCCATCCACGCGCGCTTGGCTTCTTCGGCGCGGGCCCATGCTGCATCATATTCTGTCATGGCGGTATCTTTCTTGGTGTTTCACTTGGCCCATTCGGGCAAATATATCGTTTCAGCCTTGCGGCGCGAATTTGGGGATTTGGCCCAGCGACAGCACTGCATCGCAATCAAAAATCGGCTGCGTGGCACCAAAGCCCTTGTCCCCTTCGAAATCAAAAGACATCGGGCTGCCGTCCAGCGGCAACCATGTCTCGCCCGTCCAAATTTCGGACATGCCCGCAAAAAAACTGCGAAACTCCGCGCTGATAAATTCGCGCCCGCGCGCTTGGCGCAGGATCGTGCCATCGGGGGCGGTTTCGGTCATCTCATATTCGGTGCGCTTTAGGGTGACACCGTCAATCACCACTTCCTCGCCCGTCAGCCGATCAAAGCCGCGCACCGATGACGTCTGCCCATTGTCCTTGGTCAGCCCAAAGGCAAAGCTGTCATAGCCCGTGGCCAGCAAGTTGCTAAAGCTGGCAGGGTCGCTGGGATTGGGATCCAGCACTTGCTTGACGGGCGGATTGATTTCATAGCTTTCAATCCACTGGGTTTCGAAATCGATTTTCGACTGAAAGAACAGCCCTTCTTGGTCAAAATCGGCGCGCCATTGCTCTCCGGCTGCGTCTTTTTCGCAGGTGTAGTAATTGGACACATTGCAGCCGCGCGACTGCACGGTCATGTTCAACATGCAGCCTTCGGGCGGCGTAAAGCCCCCCGCCAAGGCGGGTGAGGTGATCCATAGAAGTGGAACGGCGTATCGCGCTTTCATTCTGTCAC
>CAXNIF010000159.1:0-4973 GCA_964202345.1 Cypionkella sp. | reverse complement strand
AGACATCGCCAAAGCGCCCCGATGTTCCCGCCACCATTTTGCCGTTAATCCAGTGACCAATTTCCTGCATTTTTCGCTCCCATGTCATTTAATGCAAACTTACCCTTGCGATATTGCTAAGGAAAGCGGCAATATACCAAAAGTGTTTTGCAAAATTGCAAAGGTCAGGGATGGATTGGGATGATCTTCGGGTGTTTTTGGCCGTTGTCCGCTGTGAAAGCTTGTCGGGCGCAGGACGCAGTCTAAGGATCGACCCCGCGACAGTTGGGCGGCGCATCGCCCGGCTAGAAGACACGATGGGCGCTCCTTTATTTGTCAAAACCCCCCAAGGATATAGTTTGGCCGAGGCAGGTTCCGGTTTGTTGCCGCATGCTGAGGCCGCAGAAGCGGCGGCTTTGCGCGCCCGCGACAGCGCCCCTGCACCGCAAGGCTTGTCGGGGCAAATTCGTTTGGGCGCGCCCGATGGCTGTGCCAACTATCTGCTGCCACAAGTGATTTCCAAGATTTGTGATGAAAATCCCGGCCTAGAGGTGCAATTGGTGGCCTTGCCGCGTGTCTTTAACCTGTCCAAACGTGAGGCAGATATGGCGGTGGCCGTCTCGCGCCCAGAGGCGGGGCGTCTTTTGGTTCAAAAACTCACCGATTATCATCTGCATCTTGCGGCATCGGCGGCCTATTTGACAGCCCATCCGCTGACCCATCCCCATGATTTGGCGCAGCACCGTTTCGTGGGCTATATTCCCGATATGATCTTTGACAAGGAATTGGATTATCTGGCTGAAATTGGGGCGCCAAGCCCGCCGCTTGCGTCAAATTCGGTGTCTGTGCAGCTAAATTTTCTGCGCCAAGGGGCTGGCTTGGGCGTTGTGCATGATTTCGCGCTGCCCGCAGCGCCAGAATTGCAGCGCGTCCTTCCCGATCATATCAGCCTGACCCGCAGCTTTTGGTTGATTAGACATGAGAGTGATGCAGGATCGGGGCGCTTGAACCGATTTGCGGCGGCACTCACCATGGCAACGCGGGTCGAAATGGCGCGGCTAGAGGCGGTTGTCGCAGCCCGTGAAATGGCAAGAAATTCTTGACAGATAGGCAAATTCTCGCAAGCATGTTTCTGACAATTTGGGAGGATTGTCATGCTCGTTTCATTGATCTTAAAACAAAAGCCGCAAGGCGTGATCACCGCATTGCCCAGCATTACAGTGTCAGATTTGGCCCAATTGCTGGCCGAGAAAAAAATTGGGTCTGTCGTTCTGTCGCATGACGGGAAATCCATCGATGGCATCGTGTCCGAGCGCGACATTGTCCGCGCTTTGGCCCAAAAAGGCGCAGAGTCATTGCGCGGCCCCGTGTCTGCCATCATGACGCGAAAAGTGATCACCTGCACCCCCGAAGAGCGCGCAGATACGGTTTTGCAGCGCATGACCGATGGCCGTTTTCGGCACGTTCCTGTCGTTGCAAGCGGTGCATTGATTGGGCTGATTTCGATTGGGGATGTGGTCAAGGCGCGGCTTTCAGAACTCTCGATGGAGAAAGAGGCGCTGGAGGGGATGATCAAGGGCTATTAGGGCCTGTTTGCGCCAAATCGGCCCGCCAAGATTTTTCGCCTTGCACTTTCGCGCGCAATATTATTGCTTGTCGGGGCGATCTTTGGCCCATGGCATGGCCAAAACGCGCGGGGGCAAATTTGAGGGGGCAGATGCGTATTGGTCTTTATCCAGGAACATTTGACCCGATCACCTTGGGCCATACCGACATTATTCAACGTGCGATGCAATTGGTCGACCGGCTTGTCATTGGTGTGGCGATTAATCGCGACAAGGGGCCGCTGTTTTCTTTAGAAGAGCGGGTTGCCATGGTGCAGGCGGAATGTGCGCAGATCGTGGCAAAAACAGGCGGCGAGATTGTGGTGCATCCCTTTGAAAATTTGCTGATTGACTGCGCCCGCGATGTCGGGGCTGGTGTCATTATTCGGGGGCTGCGGGCCGTTGCCGATTTTGAGTATGAATTTCAGATGGTTGGGATGAACCGCGCCATGGATGCCAGCGTCGAGACGGTGTTTATGATGGCCGATGCACGTCGGCAGGCGATTGCCAGCAAGCTTGTTAAAGAAATCGCCCGATTGGGTGGAGATGTGCGAGAATTTGTGCCGGCCGCTGTCGAAGTCGCGCTGCGGCACCGGTTTGCAGCTAAAGGTTAGATATGGAATATATATTCCACGGCGGGCAATTTGTCTGAGGCACCGCGCAGCCTCGATGAAATGCAGGCGCGCATTGCCGCTTTGATGGCTGTCATGCCCAAGCGGTTGCGGCAATGTGCAGACTATATTCTGGCCCATGGTGACCGTATTGCGGTATCGACGGTGGCCGATATCGCCGCAGGTGCCGAAGTGCCCGCCTCCGGCGTGATGCGTTTTTGCCAAGTTATTGGGTTTTCGGGATTTTCCGAAATGCAAAAACTATATCGTGATGCCTATGTGCCCAAATGGCCCGATTACAGCACCCGTATTGACAGGCTTAAATCGGGGGGGGCGGGCAGTCCGATGGGCCTATTGGCCGAGTTTATCGAAGCCGGGCGCTTGTCGCTGGAACATTTGGCGAAATCGCTCGACGAGGGGGCGATGACGCAGGCCGTTGAGATTTTGGCCCGCGCCCAAACGTTGCATATCATCGGTCTGCGCCGCGCCTTTCCCGCCGCAAGCTACTTGGCCTATGCATTTGAAAAGATGAATATTTCTGCGATGTTGCATGATGGAGTGGGCCAGTTAGACCACCGTCATGCCCTACGCACGGGGGATGCTTTGATTGCCATTTCCTATGCGCCATATTCCGATGAGACAATCGCTTTGGCCCAGTTTGCCCAAGGTCAAAACCTGCCTGTGGTGTCCCTGACCGATACCGCCATCAGCCCATTGGTGCCACTATCGCGGGCGCATTTGATGTTGCAAGAGGTGGATTTTGGCGCGTTTCGCGCGCTGTCGGCCACTTTGGCGCTGTCGATCACCCTGGCCGTTGCTGTGGCCGCCGCGCGTGAATAGGGCTTTCTTTCGTGCGTGAAATGGAATAATTATTCCATACTCTTGAACGGTGACGATTCTGGGGCAATTTGGCGGGATGGGCGGGATAAATGGCACATAAATCATTGGATGTGATCACCATCGGGCGCGCCTCGGTGGATTTATATGGCGCGCAGATTGGCGGTCGCCTTGAGGATATGGCCAGTTTTAATAAATACATCGGCGGCAGCCCAACCAATATGGCGGCGGGCATGGCGCGACTTGGCCTAAAATCGGCCCTCATCACCCGCGTGGGCGACGAGCATATGGGCCGCTTTATCCGCGAAGAACTGGCGCGCGAAGGGGTGGATACGCGCGGGGTCATCACCGATCCTAACCGCCTGACGGCTTTGGTCTTGCTGGGCATTCGCGATCAACATCAATTTCCATTGATCTTTTATCGCGAAAACTGCGCCGATATGGCCCTGTGCGACGCTGATATTGATGAGGCATTTATCGCCTCGGCGCGTGCAGTCGTCGCAACAGGAACGCATCTATCGCATCCGCGCACCGAAAGCGCGGTGCTTAAGGCCTTGAAACTTGCCCATAAACACGGGGCGCTGCGGGCCTTGGACATTGATTACCGCCCCAATCTTTGGGGGCTGGCGGGCCATGGCGATGGGGAATCGCGTTTTATTGAATCGGCGGCGGTGACGGCGAAACTTATGGCGCATTTGCACCATTTTGATTTGATCGTCGGCACCGAAGAAGAGTTTCACATCGCCGGCGGCAGCACCGATACCATCACCGCCTTGCGCGCCGTGCGGGCGGTGTCGCAGGCGGTCTTGGTGTGCAAACGCGGCGCGGCGGGGGCGGTTGCCTTTACGGCAGAGATTCCAGACAGCCTTGATGATGGCCAAACGGGCGCGGGCTTTGCCATTGAGGTGTTTAACGTGCTGGGGGCGGGGGATGGGTTTATGTCTGGCCTGACTAAGGGCTGGCTGGACGGCGAAGATTGGCCCACGGCGCTGAAATACGCCAATGCTTGCGGTGCTTTTGCCGTGTCGCGCCATGGCTGCACCCCCGCCTATCCCAGTTGGGAGGAGTTGCAGTTTTTCCTCAAGCGCGGGGTGAAAACGCCGGCGCTGCGCCATGATGCGGCGTTAGAGCAGGTGCATTGGGCCACCAATCGGCGGCAAAGCTGGGGCGATCTGCGGATTTTCGCCTTTGACCACCGCGCCCAATTTGAAGACATGAACGGGGCCACGCCCCAAAAAATATCGCGATTCAAAGAGATATGTCTAAAGGCCACAGAACAGGTGGCGGCAGGCCGTGCGGGTTATGGGCTTTTGTGCGACAATCGCTTGGGCAAAACGGCGCTTCACCGCGCGGCGGGACAGGGGTTGTGGATTGGGCGGCCTGTGGAATGGCCCAGCTCGCGCCCCTTGCAGCTTGAACCGGAATTGGGGCCTGATTTTGGCGCCTTGGCCGAATGGCCGCTGGAACATATCGTCAAAGTCTTGTGCTTTTGCCATCCGGATGATGATGCCCCCATGCGGGCCGCGCAAGAAGAGACCTTGCTGCGCCTGTCCCATGCCTGCCGGCGTCACCGATTGGAATTGCTGCTGGAAGTCATCCCCTCAAAGGTTGGCCCCGTCGATGACACCACAACAGCGCGGCTGATTTCCCGTTTTTACGATATCGGCATTTTCCCCGATTGGTGGAAGTTGGAACCGATGCAAAGCGATGCTGCATGGCGCGCGACTTGCGATGCCATTACCGCGCGCGACCCCTATGTGCAGGGGATTGTGATTTTGGGATTGGGCCAATCGGAAAGCGAACTTGCGGCCTCTTTCGCGCTTGCGGCAAAGTATCCTTTGGTGAAAGGTTTCGCTGTGGGCCGCACGATTCATGCAGGCGTAGGGGCGCAGTGGATGGCCGGGCAGATGGATGATGCCACCGCCGCCGCACAAATGGCGCA
>CAXNIF010000158.1:0-4974 GCA_964202345.1 Cypionkella sp. | reverse complement strand
TTGGTTGGGATAGCTGATCCCCAAAGACAAATGATAGGCTGAATTGGGGTTGCGATGGGTGATGAAATAGGCACCTTCAGGCGTTTTTTGATCGCCTTCGAATTGCTTATGGCCAATGGTATTGCCGCCCAATTTTATACGATAGGACTTGAGCAGCGTGCCGTTGCTGAACAGATACATTTTGCGATCGGCCTTATGCACCTCGATCAAGGTGACGGGGGGGCCTGAATAGGTGCGAAATTTGGGCCCGCAGCCCGCCAAAACAGCGCTGCCCAGACCTGCCAAAATAAGAAAACGTCTGCCAATCATGATACTGCCCATATGTTTTTTCCACAGTTTACAAAACCGCGCGCCCTATGGCCAGCACTTTATGCGCGCGAAAACCCTGCCACCAGTTCAACATGATGTGACCAGCGAAATTGATCGACCACTTGCACAAAATCCAGCCCATAGCCCCCTGCCAGCAAAATCTTGGCGTCGCGGGCAAACGTGACAGGGTTGCACGACACGGCGGCAATATGCGGCACTTTGCTGGCGGCAAGGGTGCGCATTTGCGCCTCGGCCCCTGCGCGGGGCGGGTCAATCACAACGCCGTCAAAACCCTTAAACTCATCGGGTTCCAAGGGGCGGCGAAACAAATCGCGGCTTTGCGTGTCAACGCGGTGCAGCCCTTGGGCATTGCGCGCGGCTTGGCCCAGGGCGGCCAGCATTTTTTCATCACCCTCCACGGCCAAAACCTCGGCTTGCTGGGCCAAGGGCAAGGCAAAGGTGCCTATGCCCGCGAAAAGATCCACGACTTTGCGCGCGGGGTGCAAAACGCGGCGCACCCCTGCAAGCAGCGCCGCTTCGCCCTCTGCCGTGGCTTGCAAAAAGGCGCCAGGCGGCGGGGACACCAAAGCAGGGCCAATGCGCAACATCGGCGCGTGGCGAAAGGCCACAGTTTCGCCGTTCCATGTCAGCCGCGCCAGGCCCGCGCTTTCGCACAGCCGCGCAAGCGCCATCTGGCTTTGGGCATCCAATTCCTTGCCGTCTGATACAGCCAAATCCAAACCGCTGGCCGTGGCCGTCACCTGCAAGGTGATTTGCGCCACCCGCGTGGCCCCAAGACGCACCACCTCTTGCAACTTGGGCAAGGCGGCCAAAATCTCGGGCAAGAGCAATTGGCAATTTGGAATATCAACCAGCAAATCCGACGCGCGGGCGTGAAAGCCAATCAACACCCCGCCCTTGCTGCGCCGCGCGGAAAAGCTGGCCCGGCGGCGCGAGGCAGGCGGCGATATATGTTGAGGTAAAAAATGCGCGTCTATCCCCTGCCCCTGCAAGGCCGAGCGCACAACTTCGCTTTTCCATTTTGCAACAAAATCATTGCTGGCGTGCTGCAACGAACATCCCCCGCAAGCCCGCGCATGATTGCAAGGCGGACGAACGCGATCGGGCGAGGCGGTGGTGATTCGCAAATTTTGCACATCATCGCCTTCAACAACTTCGCCGGGCAAAAAACCTTTCAAAAACAAAGGCCCGTCTGGCCCATTGGCCAGAGAATCACCCAAGTGGCCCAGCCGTTCAATTGTTAGCTTCATGCCACGGCCTTTTCATCTACGCCAATAAATCCGCCCGATTGCCGCGCCCAATAGGTGGCATAAAGCCCACCTTTTTCTAGCAATTTTTCATGCGTGCCTTGTTCGATGATTTGGCCGTCATCCATCACAATAATTCGATCCATGGCCGCGATGGTGGACAAGCGGTGCGCGATAGCCAGCACTGTTTTTCCCGCCATCACCGCGCCCAAAGCATCTTGGATATTGGCTTCGACTTCGCTGTCCAATGCCGATGTCGCCTCATCCAAAACCAAAATCGGCGCGTCTTTCAAAAAGGCGCGGGCCAAGGCAATGCGCTGGCGCTGCCCGCCTGAAAGTTTCACGCCGCGTTCGCCCAAATGAGCATCATAGCCTTGTCGCCCTGTGCTGTCTTGAAGGCCAAGGATGAACTCATGCGCTTGGGCGGCGGCGGCGGCGGCGATCATTTCAGCCTCGCTGGCATCGGGGCGCCCGTAAAGAATATTCTCGCGGGCCGAGCGGTTGAACATCGCTGTTTCTTGCGTGACCATGCCGATCTGGCGGCGCAAGCTTTCTTGGGTGACATCGCGCAAATCATGGCCGTCAATCAATACGCGCCCTGTTTCGGGATCATAAAGCCGCATGATAAGGGCAACCAGCGTGGTCTTGCCCGCCCCTGATGCGCCAACGATACCAATTTTCTCGCCCGCCGCGATGGTCAGATGAATGCGCTTTAGGCCACCTTTTTGACGGCCATAGGCAAAGGCCACGCCGTCCAGCAAAATCTCGCCTTTGGCGCGGGGCATTTGAACCGCGCCGTCTTGATCTTGCAGCGTATAGGGCACGGCCAAGGTGCGCAGCCCATCTTCGACTTCGCCCAGATTGCCGAAAATTGCCATCAAGCTGAAGGAGACCCAACCCGTCATTTGGCTAAGACGAAAGGATACAGTGCCCGCAGCGGCAATGTCACCGATCGTGGCCCCGCCTTGCGACCAAAAGAAAACCGTGCCGCCCACCAAAAGAACGGGCAAGACCCCTGCAATGGCGGTTAGCGAAAAGCGAAACCAAGATGAAATCAGACCATAGGCAATCGCCTTTTCGCGAAAGCCTGCCATGGCCTCTAGGGCGACGCGATCTTCGTGGGCGGCATGGGCAAAGAGTTTGACCGTTTTCATATTGGTGACCGTGTCCACAATCTGCCCCGTCACCATCGCCCGCGCCGAGGCCCGCGCCGCCGACGCCCCGCGCACCTTGCGCAGCGATTGTCGGATAAACAGCCCATAGCCCGCCACCCATATTGCCAGCAGCCCCGCAATGCGCATGTCAATCGTGGCAAGCAGCAACAGCGAGCCCACCACAGAAGACAGCGAAAAGGCGGTTGTTTCGATCATCGATGTCACGACATCGGTTGCCGCCCGCGCGGTTTGCATCTGCTTTTGCGCAATCCGCCCGGCAAAATCATTGTCAAAAAATGTCACCGCCTGGCCCATCGTATAGCGGTGCAACCGCGAGAGAATCAGCGGAAAAATATTTGGCTCTAGCCGAATCGAGGCGGCGGCCGTGTTCATGCCAAAGGCGATGGGCCGCAGCACGATGTAATAGGCGGCAAAAAGCACCAGCACCCAAAGATGCTGGGTAAAGGCCAATGCCGGATCTGCCCCCGACAATGTATCAATCACAAGGCCCAGCAAAGTGGCGGTAATCGCCTCCATCGAGCCTGCCGCCGCCGACCAGATGGTGGCCCAAACCACCCCCCAACCTGCGCCCTTTAACGCCCAGCGAAAAAACGCCAGCGGCTTGGGCGGCGGCGGGGTATCGGCAGGGTCAAAGGCGGGAATTTCTGGGCCTAAAATCGGCGAAAATCTCATACATCTGCCCCTAAAAATCCGCCCGATTGACGCGCCCAAAATCCCGCATAAAGACCGCCCTTGGCCAGCAATTCGCGGTGCGTGCCCTCTTCGGCAATGCGGCCATCGTCCAGCACAATGATGCGGTCCATTTGGGCAATGGTGGACAAGCGATGCGCAATGGCAATCACCGTCTTGCCCTGCATCACCCCATAGAGCGCCTGCAAAATGGCGGCCTCTGCCTCTGAGTCGAGCGCCGATGTGGCCTCGTCCAGAATCAAGATGGGGGCGTCTTTCAAAATCACCCGCGCCAAGGCCACGCGCTGGCGCTGCCCCCCCGAAAGTTTGACCCCGCGCTCGCCCACATGGGCATCAAAACCCGTGCGCCCCAAGGGATCGCGCAGGGTTTCGATAAAGCCCAGAGCATCGGCCTTGCGGGCGGCGTCGATCATCTGCGCCTCAGTGGCGGTTGGGCGGCCATATAGAATATTGTCGCGCACCGATCTGTGCATCAGGCTGCTGTCTTGGCTGACCATGCCGATCTGCGCGCGCAAGCTGTCTTGGGTCACCTCGGCAATATCTTGGCCATCAATCAAAATGCGCCCCGACTCGGCGCGATAAAAGCGCAAAATCAATTTGACCAAGGTTGATTTGCCCGAACCCGACCGCCCAACAATGCCGATTTTCTCATGCGGACGGATGGTCATTGACACCGATTGCAACCCGCCCGAGCCGCGCCCGTAGTGATGCGACACGCCGTCAAGCCGAATCTCGCCGTCGCGATAGGCCAAATCGGCGGCGTCTTGGCTGTCGGTTAGGGTGACGGGCTGCGCGATGGTTTGCATCCCTTCGGAAATCGTTCCTAGGTTTTTGACCAAATTCGTCGTCACCCACATGATCCAATAGGTCATATTGGTCAGCCGCAGGGCGATGGTCGTCGCCAGCGCCACCGTCCCCAAACTGGCCGCGCCCGTGACCCACAAAAATATGGCCCAGCCCGTGACTGCGGCAATCAAGAACCCATTCAAAAAGGACAGCGTTGTGTCCATTTTCGTCACAATCCGCATTTCGGCCATAAAGGTTTGGCGCGCCTCTTCGATCGACTCGCGGCCATAGGCCAGTTCTTGATTGCCATTGGCAAAAAGCTTGACCGAATGGATATTCGAATAGCTGTCCACCACTCGCCCCGTGACGGCCGAGCGCGCCTCTGAGGCGCGTTCCGCCGCTGGCCCCGCGTGGCGCACTGTCCAGCGCATGAGCAGCAGATAGCCGCCAAACCAAATCACCAGCGGGGCCAGCAATATGGCATCGGCCCCCGCCAACATAATTGCGGCCCCAATCAAAGAGGTGGCGGCAAAGGCCACAGCGTCAAAGGTATCGAACACCACCTCACCCGCAGCAGGGGGCGTTTGCATGATCCGATTGGCAATGCGCCCCGCAAAATCGGATTCGAACCAGCCCACGGGTTGGCGCAGCACATGGGCGTGCGCGCGCCATCGCATCATCGTGCCAAAGTTGGTCAAGATCGTATTGTGCAACAGCGCCACGTTCGTTCCGCCGATGATCGGGCG
>CAXNIF010000157.1:0-5001 GCA_964202345.1 Cypionkella sp. | reverse complement strand
GCTTCAAGGATGCTTCTGGCGAATTGTCGAATTTGCAATGGCTTAGCCTGCCTGACGCGCGCGGCTTGGATTTGCCCTTCATCACCCAAATTATATTAGCGGAAATTCAGCATGCGGCGGATTATGCCACCGCTGGCGATGCAGGGGTGCCATTTTTTGACAATAGCGATGAAACATCGCAATTTTTGCGCCTTTAGGGCCTGTCGTCCTGAGATGGGGATTCTTTAGCCACAGGCCAAATAGGATGCGAGACGGGGTCTTTCGCGCGCCAAAAATATCGGCTGAACACTTCGGCATAGTTTTTATAGCGATAGCCCTCGTTGCGCCGCAGGTAATGGTCGCGCTTGGACTTATACAGCTTGGGCAAATCGTACCAGGCTGTGCTGGGGTGCATGTGATGAACGACGTGAAAGTTATTGTTCAAAAACAGCAGGGCCAAGGGGCCGCTATCCTCGATCACCACGGTTCGGGCGCGATGGGCAGCATGGGCGCGATGTTCTAAAAAGGTGCGAATGCGCAAAAGGCCCAGCGCGATATAAACTGCGATGAAATAGGCCCAAATCGGCATGCCCGCGATGCCAAGCGCCCAAAACACGGGCAAAGCCCCCAGCAGGTTAAGCGCCCATGCCAGCCATACCCGGCGCGCGCCCACCATCAAAAGACGCAAATCCTCGCGCAGAAAGTAGTACATGCCAATGGCCGGGCCCAACACAATACGCCCTGCCAATGTGTTGTTCATCAGCAAGAGTCGCTGCGACAGGGGCGATAGCCGCGCCCAAACCGCAGGATCCATAAAATTGGACTCTGGGTCATCATAAGGATCGGTAAGCGCGGGGTCGTGATGATGCGCAAGGTGCGTATCTTTGAACCGCAAATAAGGGATCAGCAGCAGCATGGCGGGGAAGACCAGCGCTTCACTGGCCCATTGCCGCGCCAAAGGATGCCCGTGCAGCACTTCGTGTTGCAAGCTAGAGAATTGCGTCAGCGCCAGCGCCAGAATCGCAATAGAAACCACGGCCGAAAGATGCCAAACATAAAGCCCCAGCGCCAATGCCACATAGGTGGCCACCAGAACAATCATTGTCGGCCATTCCACCGCTTTTGCGCGGCTTGCCGAATGTATCGTGAAATCTGTCACAGAAAACCCACCGTCATTTGTGACATTTGCCTATGATATGGGCTGCGCGAATACTGGTGAAATTGCGTCAAATCATAGCCATTCCACGCCAAAATGTGACGCGCGGCGCAGATATGGTCGCTGTCATCGCTCTAGAAAACCCAAATTGGGCGATCAACAAAAGGGCAAAAGAAAGCGGCCCGATCTGCTTGCTCGCGCAATGACCGCCAAGAAAATTATGCGGCGATATATCTTTGGTGGGGGGCTGCTGGATATGCGGGGGCTATTCAAGGCACAAATTCACCACAGCACCATTATTTTGAATGACCTCGGTGCAGCCAAATATGGGCCAAAACGGTGCGCAACTGCGCGATCGGGCAAGACATTGGCTCGTGCAATCGCTTTCGATGTTGCACGATTTCCCGGCATCTTTGGCCGGGCGAAAACATGCCATGGCAGAGGTGTTGCCCGCACGGCCCCACCGCCCACCTTGGTTCAAACAGGCGGCTTCTTCGGGCGAGCTTGGCTGTGGTTGAACCTTTGGCGTGGCGGAAGGCAAGGTATCGCCACCCGCTGCCTGCTGCCCTGTTTGCCCCCCTCCTTTTTGCAAGGCGGCCTTGGCAGCGGCCCCGATATCGGCGGGTGTTGGTGCGGCGCTATCGGCCGATGGCGTGTTGGCAATAGGGGGGGCGATGCTGCTTTGCGGCACGGGCGCGCCAATGACTCGCCCTGTGGCGGGCGCGCTGCCTATCGCCGCAGGATCCAGCGTCTGGGTTTGGATCGACGACATATCGAGAGGCGCAGCTCCTGTTAAAACGCCCCCGCTTTGACCCGTGGATTTGTTCAGCCCGCCCGCCGTCAGGCCGCAGCCTGTCAGCACCCCAGCCAATAGCGCGGCCACCCAAAGACGATATATTCTACCGCGCATCTGCTGCTTTCCCTTTGCCATGGCTTTATTGCCCTCAGATGGCCCAATCTATCCCCATCGCGCAAGAGGGATTGCAACATGGCCAGTTCTATCGGCAGGAATCGGTTGAGAACAGAAAGTGAACTTGCTAGAATATGCTATGACCAACTCTGCCCCTATAAAAAGCAGCGCACAGCAATTGCGCGCCGACTTGGCGCGGCGCTCTTTGCCCATGAGGGGCGGTCATGCGCCGCAGCCATTTTTGGATGGCTCTTTCGCGCTTATCCGCGGGCGCGTGCACGAGTTTTGCGGCCCAGCCCGCACTCAACTGGCCGCTTTTTTGTTGCAAACCACCACAGGGGCGGTGATTTGGGCCAGCCCAAGCTGGTGGCCCGAACGGCTGTATCCTTATGGGCTGATGCCCTTTGCTGACCCCAATCGAATCATTTTCGCCCGCTGCCGCCGCCCCGAAGATATTTTATGGGTGATGGAGGAATCGCTGCGCTCGGGGGCAAGCCCTTTGGTCTTGGCCGATTTGCCCCAGCCCCCTGCCCTAACGCCCATTCGCCGCCTGCATCTGGCTGCAGAAGCAGGCGGCGAAGCGGCAAAAGCACGGGGGCGTCCTGCGCCTTTGGCTGTGATCCTTAGCCCGCAATCGGGCGGCGCGCAGGGGGTCGAGAGCCGTTGGCATATGCAATACGCCCCCAGCGGGACGACCTTGCTAGAGGGGCGCGCAGCATGGCGGCTGGCCCGCTTGCGCGCCCGCGATGCCCCCCCCGCCCAATGGGACATCACCCATGCCAAAGGACAAATCAGCGTATCCGCCCTGCCAGATGCCCCATAAGCTGCAACGCAGCTCTGGCATGCAAGCGCAGCTTAGGCTAGAGGAATGGGCAGATTTGGCGCAGCATCGCGCAAGCACAGAAAAGGGCATGACATGGCACGGATACTTATCACCTCGGCCATTCCTTATATCAATGGTATCAAGCATTTGGGCAATTTGGTCGGCAGCCAATTGCCCGCCGATTTATTCGCCCGCTACGCGCGCGGACGCGGGCATGAGGTGATGTTTATCTGCGCCACCGATGAACATGGCACGCCCGCCGAACTTGCCGCCGCCAAGGCAGGACAACCCGTGGCCGATTATTGCGCCGATATGCATCAAGTGCAGGCAGAATTGGCGCATGGCTTTCGGTTGTCCTTTGACCATTTTGGCCGATCCAGCAGCGCGCGTAACCACGCGCTGACACAGCATTTTGCAGGCCGCTTGGCCGATGCCGGCCTGATCGAGGAAGTAACCGAAAAACAGGTCTTTTCTATCGACGACAACCGCTTTCTGCCCGACCGCTATATCACCGGCACCTGCCCCAATTGCGGCAATACATCGGCGCGCGGCGATCAGTGCGAAGAATGCACCAAACAGCTTGATCCGACCGATCTGATCAATCCGCGATCCTCTATTTCGGGCAGCACCAACCTAGAGGTGCGCGACACCAAACATCTTTATCTGCGCCAGCGCGCCCTGCGCGATAAGCTGCGCGATTGGATCAAATCCAAAACCGATTGGCCCGTGCTGACCACATCCATCGCCCTAAAATGGCTTGATGACGGCGAGGGGCTGCAAGATCGCGGCATCACCCGCGATTTGCACTGGGGCATTCCTGTCAAGCGCGGCGATCAACCTTGGCCGGGCATGGAAGGCAAAGTGTTTTATGTCTGGTTCGATGCGCCGATTGAATATATCGCCGGCACCGCCGAATGGGCCGATGCAAACGGGCTGGATGACGCCGCGTGGCAGCGCTGGTGGCGCAAAGACATGGGCGCGGATGACGTGACCTATTACCAATTCATGGGCAAAGATAACGTGCCCTTTCACACCCTGTCATTTCCTGCCACGATTTTGGGATCGGGAGAGCCGTGGAAGCTGGTCGATTACCTGAAATCTTTCAATTACCTGAATTATGATGGCGGCCAGTTTTCCACCAGCCAAGGGCGCGGCGTGTTTATGGATCAGGCCCTATCGATCTTGCCCGCTGATTACTGGCGCTGGTGGCTGCTTAGCCACGCGCCCGAATCCGCCGACAGCGAATTCACTTGGGAAAATTTCCAAGCAAATGCGAACAAAGATTTGGCCGATGTGCTGGGCAATTTTGTGAGCCGCGTGACCAAGTTTTGCGCGTCAAAGTTCAGCTTAGAGGTGCCCGCTTTGGCTGAATTCGGCCCGCGCGAGCAAGAGTTGATCGCGGCCCTATCGGCAGGTTTGGACAGTTATCAAACCAGCATGGACAAAATCCAAGTGCGGCGCGGGGCAGAAGATTTGCGCGCGCTATGGGTTTTGGGCAATGAATATCTGCAAACCGCCGCACCTTGGAGCGTGATCAAAACCAATGAGGCCGAGGCAAAGTCGATCATCGCGCTATCGCTGAACCTCATCCGGCTTTATGCGATTCTTTCGCGTCCCTTTATCCCTGATGCCGCCGAGGCCATGTTGAAAGCCTTGCATTGCGATGATTGGGCTTGGCCCAAAGATATCGCAGCCGACCTGCGCAAATTGCCCGCAGGTCAAGCCTTTGACGTGCCAGAAAACCTATTTCGCAAAATCACCGACGAGGAGCGCGCCGAATGGGCCGTCAAATTCTCGGGCAAGCGCGATTAGGGCGGTTTCGTGGCGAGGTGCCTGCGGCGCAGGTATTTGGGCCAAAATGAAAGCAAGGTTATGGGTTAGGGGGCTATGATGCCAGTGTTTTTGAACCACGCGGAGGCTGAGTTTCAGGCGCAGTTTGCGGCGCTGCTGGGCATGAAGCGCGAAGAGGCCGAGGATGTGGACCGCGATGTGGCCGCCATCATCGCTGATGTGCGCGCGCGCGGCGACGACGCGGTGATTGATCTGACGGCCAAGTTTGACCATCTGGCGCTGACCCCTGCAACGATGGCCTTTTCAGCGGCGCAGATTGCTGAAGAAGTGGCCAAAGTTTCG
>CAXNIF010000156.1:0-5019 GCA_964202345.1 Cypionkella sp. | reverse complement strand
CGCCGTGCCGTTGGACACCACGGCGACCAAATTGCCGCGTGCGGTGTAGCGCCGTGCGGTGGCAGGGTCGGCTTGAATTTCAAGGCAGGCCTCTGCCACACCGGGCGAATAGGCGCGGGCAAGGTCGCGGCCATTGGCCAAAGGTTTGGTCGCCCGGATTTCCAATTTTCCAGGCTTGGGAAATTCGTGATAATCGAGCGCCGCTTGGCGGGCATTCTCCTGCCTTGTTTCTTCCATTGCTCTCTCCTTTGGGCCAAGCCTATGCCTAACGGATATTTTTCCCGCTGCAAGATAGGGATTTGCGCAAGTGTTTTCACCCCCGCTTGCAAGTGGCGCGGGCAGGGGGCAGATTGACGGGGCAAATGAGCGGAGGAAAACATGGCCGAAACGCGCGCAGAGGTGCGACTTCCGACGCAGGAATTGCGGGATGATTTGCCGTTTTACACGCGCGTTTTGGGGATGCGACTGGATATGATTTATCCCGCCGATAACCCAGAGGTGGCGGTTTTGTCGGGCCATGGGCTGCGCATTCGCATTGAAAAGGGCGCGGCGGAAGCGCCGGGCTGTTTGCGGATTTTGACGGATGATCCTGACGCCGTGGCGGGCGGGGCGCGGGTGTTGACCGCGCCCAATGGCACAAGAATTGAGATTGACGCATTAGACCCGCCCTTGGTGTTGCCCGCCACGCAGCACGCTTTTGTGGTGCGCAGGCTGGCCGATCAGGCCCCTTGGGTGATTGGGCGGGCGGGGATGGAATACCGCGATCTGATCCCGACGCGTCTTGGCGGGGCGATGATTGCCAGCCATATTCGCGTGCCAGATGGGCCTGTGCCCGATATGGTGCATTTTCACCGCGTGGGGTTTCAGCTGATCTTTTGCGTGGCGGGCTGGGTCGATGTTCTCTACGAAGATCAAGGCGGGATTTTGCGCATTGAGGCGGGGGATTGTTTCATCCAGCCGCCGGGGATCAGGCATAAGGTGCTTCATTCCGAAGGGGTGCAGGTGGTGGAAATCGGCGTGCCTGCCGAGCATGTCACCGAAATTGACCATGAGATGATCCTGCCCACGGCGCATCTGCGGCCCGACCGCGAATGGGAGGGGCAGCGGTTTGTGCATTCGCTGGCCAAGGATGGGGTGTTTGCGCCCCATCGGATTCCCGCCTTTGAGGCGCGCGATACTTTGATTGCCGCCAATACGCGCGGCGTGGCGGGGGTTGTGGTGGCACGGCCTGTGGCGGGGGCGGGGCCTAGCCCTTGGGCAAAGCATCAGGGGGATATTTTGTTTTCCTTTGTGATGGCGGGCGAGATGGTTTTGGAAGGCGAGGGTAAAGAGCCTTATCGGTTGAGCGAGGGCGATGCCTTTGTGATCCCGCCCGATATGGCGGTGCGATACAGCGCGCCCAGTGCAGATTTGCAGATTTTGGAGGTGGCTTTGCCTGCCACGCCTGTGACGCATGTGCTTCCATAGGGGCTTTGCCCCGTCGCTCAAGCAGGCTTGAGCGACTCCCCAGGATATTTAGGAAAAAGAGAAACGGGGGCCGCGCGGGTCTTAGCTATCGGTGCAGGCGGCCAGCATGAGGGGGTCGTCGCTGCGGGCCTCTAGCCAGACAGAGCCTGTCAGCACGCCTGTCGCCGTGACAGTTGCGCCTTCGACAAGGCTGGCGTGACGCCAGTTTGCGCAATCGAACGCTTCGGGTAGGCGCTTGGTGCCGTTCCAGCGCTGCACCATGAAAAGGCTGGCTTGGCGGATCGAAGGCGTGGTTTCCGAGGTGAGAACCGAGCTTTTGTCCAGCGCCAAAAACCGCGTTTTGGGCGGGAAGATCAATGTCCAAGGGCGGAAGGCCGATTCTTCGGTGGGGGATAGCACCACCACCACTTCGGGCGGAAGCTGGGCGGTGACGCGGGAATGCCAGCTGTATTCGCTCCAGACAGAAAACACCAACATGGCCGCGCCGATCACCGCAGGCAGCGCCCATTTGGGCAAGCGGTCAGCCAGTAGTTTGCGCAGCATCAAGAATATGCCCGCTGCACCAAAGCCAACCGATGCCATTGCGATAAAGTCGATGACCATGTGCATATTCCCTTGAGGCAATAAAAAACGCCCCCGAAACTGTGTCTCGGGGGCGTTCAGCTTTACTTAATGTGCTTGCGCTTTACCAGCACCTTTTGGAACGCGGATCGATTGGATCAGATCCTGAACGTCTTTTGGTGGTGCTTTGGTCAGCATCGAGACCACATAGGCCACGATGAAGTTCAGCAGAGCGCCGACAGGGCCAAATGCTGCTGGCGAGATACCCAAGAAGTGGGCGTCAGGCGTGTTGGGCAGCATGTTGGTGCCGGGAACGAAGAACCAGCCAAGGTAGGTGAAGATGTAGACCGAAGTCGCCACCAGACCTACCAGCATCCCGGCAATCGCGCCTTCCTTGGTGATGCGGGTCGAGAAAATACCCATCATCAGAACAGGGAAGATTGTCGCAGCGGCCAGACCGAAGGCCAGTGCCACCACTTGCGCCGCAAAGCCGGGTGGGTTCAGACCCAGCCAGGTTGCCAAGGCAATCGCAAAGGCCATCGAGATACGCGCGGCCAAGAGTTCGCCTTTTTCGCTGATGTCAGGACGCAGCGCGCCCTTGATCAGATCGTGGCTGATGGCCGAGGAAATGGCCAACAGCAGACCCGCCGCAGTGGACAAAGCCGCCGCCAAACCGCCCGCTGCCACAAGGGCAATCACCCAACCTGGCAGTTTGGCGATTTCTGGATTTGCCAAAACCATGATGTCGTTGTTCACGGTCGTCAGCTCGTTGCCAACAAAGCCACGCTCGGCCAAGGTCTTGTCGCCTAGCTTTGCTTCGGCCAAGGCGGCGTCTGCAGCAGCTTGGGCTTCGGCAACGGCGGCCTCTAGCGGTGCCTTATCGGCATCGGCAGCGGCATCAGCCAGTGCTTTCTTTGCAGCGCCCAATGCTTTGTTTGCATCAGCCACGGCTTTGGGTTCGTTGAAGTATTGGATCTGACCGTCGCCGTTCAAATCGGTGAACTTCAACAGGCCCGTCTTTTCCCAGTTACGGATCCAAGACAGTTCTGGGTTGCTGTCGATGTCTGCAATGGTGATGGCTGGGCCATCAAAAGCCGACCCCGTGGTTGCTGCGGGCCAGAAGGTGGTGGTGATGTTCAAACGCGCCATCGACCCCACGGCAGGTGCCACGGTGTAGAGAAGTGCGATGAAAACCAGCGCCCAGCCTGCGGACGAACGTGCATCCGATACCTTTGGCACGGTGAAGAAGCGAATGATCACGTGCGGCAAACCAGCCGTACCGATCATCAGCGACATCGTGATCAGGAACATGTTCAGCATGTTGGTTGTATCTGCGGTATAGGCGGTAAAGCCCAGCTCCGTTACAACCGAATCCAGCTTATCTAGGAACGAGATTTCGCCGCCCGAAGGTGCGTAAGACCCGATCAGGCCCAACTGAGGAATGACGTTGCCCGTCAGCGACAGCGAGATGAACAGTGCAGGAATGGTGTAAGCCACGATCAGCACGATATACTGGGCCACCTGCGTGTAGGTGATGCCTTTCATCCCGCCGAACACCGCGTAAGCGAACACCACGGCAGAGCCGATCAGCAGGCCCGTTGTGGTGGACACTTCGAGGAAACGTGCGAATGTCACGCCCACGCCCACCATCTGCCCGATAACGTAGGTGATCGAGATCACGAGCAAGCAGATCACGGCCACCATACGCGCAGAGACCGAATAGAAGCGGTCGCCGACGAATTCTGGCACAGTAAACTTACCAAACTTGCGCAGGTAAGGGGCAAGCAATAGCGCCAGCAGAACGTAGCCGCCCGTCCAACCCATTAAGAAGACCGAGTTGTTATAGCCGCCAAAGGCGATCAAACCCGCCATCGAGATGAACGATGCTGCCGACATCCAGTCAGCCGCCGTCGCCATGCCGTTGACCACGGGGCCAACACCTTGGCCCGCCGCGTAAAATTCAGAGGTCGAGCTTGCGCGCGCCCAGAATGCGATACCGAAATACAGCGCGAAAGACAGGCCGATAACGATAAGATTAAGGGTAAATTGATCCATTATCTCTCTCCCTTACTCTTCAACGCCGTGTTCTGCGTCAACCTTGTTCATGATCCGTGCGTAGACAAAGATCAGAATCAGGAAAACGTAGATCGAACCATTTTGCGCAAACCAGAATCCCAGATCGGCGCCGCCGATATGAATTCCCGACAGCGCAGGCCGCAGCAAAATGCCAAGGCCGAACGAGCAGGCAAACCAAACGGCCATCGAGATCAGGATGATCCGAACGTTTGCGGCCCAGTAGGCGTTGGACGATTTATTGTCCGCCATGAGTGCTTCTCCCTTTTTGTGGCCGAACCCTCTCCCGGTGCGGCCGGTTTGTCCCGCTTGCGCGGGGGTTTATCGATCAACCCCGGTTCATTCGGTTGTTGATCAAATCTTCTACCACCGACGGATCGGCGAGTGTTGATGTATCGCCCAGGCTGCCAAAATCATTCTCGGCAA
Source organism: Cypionkella sp. (assembly GCA_964202345.1). Classification (GTDB taxonomy): domain Bacteria; phylum Pseudomonadota; class Alphaproteobacteria; order Rhodobacterales; family Rhodobacteraceae; genus Cypionkella. Next base: position 492 of record CAXNIF010000156.1, on the reverse strand, counting down.
TCTTGCGCAGGATGCGGCGCATGATTTTGCCCGAACGGGTTTTTGGCAGGCCAGGGGCCCATTGAATAAGGTCGGGCTTGGCGATGGGGCCAATTTCCGTGCGCACCCATGCCTCAAGTTCTTTGCGCAGCGCCTCGGTGGGTTCCTCGCCTTTCATCAAGGTGACATAGGCATAGATGCCTTGGCCTTTGATATCGTGCGGATAGCCCACCACGGCGCTTTCGGCGACTTTGGGGTGGGCGACCAGCGCGGATTCCACTTCGGCGGTGCCCATGCGGTGGCCCGAGACGTTGATGACGTCATCGACGCGCCCTGTGATCCAGTAATAGCCATCCTTATCGCGGCGGCACCCGTCACCGGTGAAGTAGTAACCCGGATATTGGGCAAAATACGCCTCTTCAAAGCGGGCATGATCGCCCCACAGCGTGCGCATTTGCCCGGGCCAGCTATCGGCGATGCATAGAACGCCATCGGTCTCAACGGCGGTTTGCT
>CAXNIF010000155.1:0-5031 GCA_964202345.1 Cypionkella sp. | reverse complement strand
GGCCAGCGCGATTTTATTGGCGGCGCAAACGCTCACCCTGCCCCAAGATATGCGCTTTGCAGGGTTTGTTCTTTGGGCAGTCATCGCCTTTGGCGGCATGGGCATGACCATGGGAAACCTGAACGCCTTGGCGCTGGAACCTTTGGGCCATGTCGCAGGAATGGCATCATCGCTTATGGCGGCGCTCTCGACGATTTTATCTGTGGCCATGGCAATCCCGGTCGGTCTGGCCTTTGCAGGCAATGAAGTGCCGCTTTTAATTGCCTTTGTGTTGTTCGGCCTTTTGTCCCAGATCATCATGCGGCGCATGCCCCCGCGCTAAAGCGGGCTAATTTGCATTAGGTGACAACATCGGGATTGGTGCGCTGGATGAATTGGGCGATTTGGGCAATCTCATGGGCGGCGGCAATCACTGGGTGCAATGCGATTTGAGGCGCAGCATCTAGCCCATCTGGCCCGGGTTCGTAGCGCTCTAAATAGAGGCGCAGCGTTGCCCCCGACGTGCCCGTTCCCGATAGGCGCAGCACAAAACGGCTGCCGCCCTCAAAAAAAATGCGGAGCCCTTGCGCGGATGACTTTGATCCGTCCACGGGATCGCAGTAAGCGAAATCATCGGCGCTCGTCACTTTCATGCCGTGCACAGCTTGACCGATCAAAGATGGCAACTTTTCGCGCAGCGCCTTCATCAAAGCATCCGCTTGGGCGCTATCTATGTTCTCATAATCATGTCGCGCGTAATAATTTCGGCCAAAGCGTGCCCAATGATCGTGCAAAATTTGCTTAACCGAAACGCCGCGCCGGGCCAAAATGTTCAACCAGAATAAAATTGCCCAAAGACCATCTTTTTCCCGAATATGATCGCTGCCCGTGCCAAAACTTTCTTCGCCGCATAGGGTCACGCGGCCATCATCCAGCAGATTACCAAAAAACTTCCAACCCGTGGGCGTTTCATAGCAAGGTATATTTAGGGCGCCCGCCACGCGATCGGCGGCGGCCGAACTGGGCATCGAGCGGGCAATCCCCCTCAGCCCTGCCCTATAGCCTTTTGCCAAATGGGCATTGGCCGCAAGCACGGCCAAACTATCGGAAGGCGAGACATAAATTCCCCGTCCCACAACCATATTGCGGTCCCCGTCCCCATCAGAGGCGGCACCAAAATCTGGGGCATTTGGCGCCATCATTTCTGCCATCAGCGCATGTGCCCAGGTCGGGTTGGGGTCTGGATGCATGCCGCCAAAATCAGGCAAAGGAACGGCATGAACGACCGTGCCTTTTTCCGCGCCAAGGCGATTTTCTAATATTTCAACAGCATAGGGGCCAGTGACGGCGCACATACTATCCATACGCATCCGAAAGCCACCTGCAAACATCGTGGCAATGGCATCAAAATCAAAGAGGCTTTCCATCAAATCGGCATAATCGGCGACAGGGTCGATGACATCCACAATCATCTCGCCAAGCTGTTGGCGTCCCATGCGGCCCAAATCCAACGTGCCAGAAATTTTGCGATATTGCCCGAGAACGCGGCAGCGTTGAAATATCGCTTCGGTCACAGATTCGGGTGCGGGGCCGCCATTGGCCATGTTGAATTTGATGCCGAAATCTTCTTCTGGCCCTCCGGGGTTATGGCTGGCGGAAAGGATGATGCCCCCATCCGTTTTGTTCAGCCTAATCAAATGACTGGCCGCAGGCGTGGATAATATGCCCCCCCGCCCGACGATCACGCGCGCCGCGCCATTTGCTGCGGCCATGCCCAATATGGTCTGCACCGCCAGATCATTAAAATACCGCCCGTCACCGCCCAAAACAAAGGTTTTCCCCAGGCAACCAACAACATCAAAAGTCGCTTGAACAAAATTTTCTAGATAGTTTTCCGCCATGAAAATGAGCGTTTTCTTGCGCAGGCCAGACGTGCCGGGTTTTTGGTCAAGAAAGGGCTTGGTTTGGTGTAATGTCACAGATTGGCCCGCCATCAATTTTCAAACAAAAAAGAACCTATATGCCCAAGGCATGAACAATCAGCTCTGATTATCAATCCAAGAATCCTCGGTCAAGCGCGCTTGGCCCAATAGAAATGACCGCCCTCATATGCCCAAATTCGCCCCCTTTCAGCTTTGACTGCGGTCAACAAAACGGCGCAGGCGCAGCGCATTTCCCACCACGAAAACCGAGCTGCAAGCCATCGCCACTGCCCCCAACATCGGCGATAAGGCCGGCCCACCAAAGGGCACCAGCGCCCCCATGGCCACTGGGATCAACACAACATTATATCCAAAAGCCCAGATCAGATTTTGAGAGATATTGCGCATCACCGCCCGCGAGAGCAAAATCGCCCGCGCCACGCCGCCCAAATCACCGCCGATCAGAACTACATCTCCTGCCTCGATGGCCACATCTGTGCCCGTGCCCATCGAAATGCCTACATCCGCCTGCGCCAGCGCTGGGGCGTCATTGATCCCATCGCCTACAAATGCAATGCCCGCCCCCAATGCAGCCACAGCATCTGCTTTTTCGGCGGGCAGCATTTGGGCCCGAATATCCGCAATTCCCAGTGCCGCGCCAACGCGCTGGGCGACGCCTGCGCTATCCCCCGTGAGCATCATCAGCTTTAAGCCCAGCGATCTAAGCCGCGCCACCGCCAATGCGGCTTGCGGTTTTATAGGGTCTTCTACAGCAAATGCTCCAACCATATCTCCTCTATGCGCCACAAAAATCAGCCCTTGGCCCCTTTGCTCTGCGCGCTGTGAAAAAGCTAAAAAATTTGGGGGCAAAGGGGGCATCATGCGCGCCGATCCCACCAAGACTTCGCCGTCACAATGGGCTTTTGCCCCTTGGCCGGGCAGCGTCTGCATATCGAAAACTTGCGCGGCGGCAATGCCTTGCTCTTTGGCATAACCAAGAATGGCCCGCGCCAAAGGATGCGTGCTTTGCGCCTCGACCCCTGCGGCCAGCATGAGAGCCGAAGGCATCAAGGGGGGGCTGCTCTCTAGCGCCGCAACCACCTTTGGCTGGCCCAGCGTCAAGGTGCCCGTTTTATCAAAGCCAATGGTTTTAACTTCTGCAAGCCGCTGCAAAGCCGCGCCGCCGCGAAACAAAATACCCAAATTCGCCCCGCGCCCCGTGCCAACCAAAATCGACACCGGAACCGCAAGCCCCATGGCGCAAGGACAAGCGATGATCAGCACCGCAACGCCATGAATCATGGCGTTGCCCAACCCTGCGCCCATGCCAAGCCAAATCGCAAAAGTCAGGATCGACAGCGCCATCACCGCGGGCACAAACCATCGCGTGATACGATCCACATGATCTTGGACAGGTAATTTCCCCGCCTGGGCGCTTGCCACCATTTGGGTGATCCGCGCCAAAATGCTGGCATCGCCAGCCGCTGTGATGCGCAGATGTAAGGTGCCATCACCATTCACACAGCCACCTGTGACCAAATCTCCTGGGCCAACGGGCTTTGGGATGGGCTCGCCCGTTAACATAGAGCTATCAACAAATGAGTCCCCCACCACGACCATGGCGTCGGCGGCAATCCTTTCGCCCGCGCGCAGCAAAATCCTATCCCCCGCAACCAAGCCAGCAATAGGAACTTCGATCTCTTGACCGTCTTGCAATTTGATGGCGGTCTGTGGCTGTAACGCAATCAACCGCGTTATGGCCGCCCCTGCTGCGCCCTTGGCCCGTGCCTCCAGCGCGCGGCCCAGCAAAATCAACGTCACAATGACGCCCGCCGATTCAAAATAGATGGCGCCACCATTATCCAGCAAGGTCACGGCACTCGAATACATAAATGCCGCACCTGCCCCCAAAGCGACTAGTGAATTCATATCGGGTGCGGCCCGAAGCAACGCAGGCAAGCCTTTGACAAAGAAAATACGGCCAGGGCCGAGCAAAACCAGACCGATCAGCACCATGCCCAGCACCGCCACCGCGTGATCACTCAGGAATGAGGCGCGCAAATGATGCAAAGCGGGCGATAAATGCACGCCCATTTCCAAAATAAACACAGGTAGGGTGAACATGGCCGCCCAAAGTACCTGATGCCAAATCTCGCGCGCCTCTCCGCCCAAATTCTCGCCCAGATCACGTGCTGTGGCGCGGGTGGCATAGCCTGCGCGCGTCAATGCCGCCGCAAGCGCCTCTGGCTCTGCAGGCGAGTCATAGACAACTTGCGCCGATTGCATGGCCAAATTCACGCTTGCCGCTACCACGCCTTTTTGGGCGCGCAAAACCCTTTCGGCCCGACCAACGCAAGACGCGCAGGTCATACCATCAACGGAAAGAGATACTGTCTGCGCCATCAAAGACCCTTTTGCCAAAACTTGCCCGACAGACGCCGATTAGATTATCCGCGCATGTGACATCTGCGCCGCAATCTTGCGCGCGATCCCGCTGTTGTTTATCATGGCAGCATTCTTTTGGGAAAGACCATGACAAAAATACATATCCAAGACATGAGCTGCGGCCATTGCAAAGCAACAGTGGAGGCGGCGCTCTTGCCCTTTTCAAGCAGCGTGAACGTCGATCTTGCCGCGCGGCAGGTCACCGTGACAGGGGCCAAAGATATGCCGGCCGCTTTGGCCGCGCTTGAGGCGATTGGATTTCCCGCAAAAATTGTTGCTGATTGATCATAAATTTGTTACATAACGCCGCAGCAGCCATGTTTTGGCCGCGATTTTGCCCGATGGGCAGGTAAAGTGACCCCATCATAGTCATGCGGGTATCAACGGAGACGAGAATGGCAGGCACATCGCCGCAACAAGGGGGCAGCACAAGCCCCGCCCAACAGCAACAGCAGGGACAAAACCCCGCGCCACCGCAGCCGATTTTTCGCGATTGGGCGGCAATTTAGGCCGCAAGCCAAATGCCCACCAGCCCCGTTTCATCCTTGCCAAATCTTGGTCCCGCCTTCGAGGCGCAATGCGCCGCCGCAGGGATAAATTCGGCAGAAAAATTACGGGATTTGGGCGCTGACGCTGCCTATAGCGCCTTGCTCGCGGCGGGCACGCTCCCCCATTTCATCAGCTA
>CAXNIF010000154.1:0-5044 GCA_964202345.1 Cypionkella sp. | reverse complement strand
CTGGCGAACAATATCACCATCTGGGCCGTCATGCGCAGTATGCGCCGCTTGCGCGCTGCCCGCCATAGCGGGGGCGCCCGATTGATAATGCTCCATAATGGCGCCCAAAATTGCGGGCTTGATATGTTGCCAATCGGCAGATTCAACCTTGGTCACCGTGACAAAATCCGTCCCAAAGAACACCCCCGCCACCTGCCCCGTTGCAAAAATACGCGCGGCCAAAGGCGATGTTTCGGCCGCATCCGCATTTGGAAAATCGGCCGTTCCCATGTCCAGCACGGCTTGACCGGGCAGAAATTTCAACGTGGCAGGGTTTGGGGTCGATTCGGTCTGGATAAACATTTTGCAATCTCCGACATTTATGCGCAGCTCATCAAGCGGGCAGGCCTATTCAAGTTTGGAAACATTCTAAACTATTTCAATCCGCCGCGCCAGTAGGCTGCGACGTGCAAATGCCAGCCCAAAAACGGCCGAGAGCAGCAAGATGATTGTGGGCGCGGGCGCGCTATCGATCCAAAAGCTAAGATATACCCCGGCCGCCATTGCACATAGGGTAACCAGAACGGCAATCCCCAACATTGCTGGAAAACGGCGCGCCAGCAAAAACGCGGTAGCGCCCGGTGCGATCAGCAGACCAATGGCCAAAATCAAACCAACCGCTTGCAATGTGGCAACAATCACCGCCGAGAGCAGCACCAAAAATCCGTAATGCAAAAGCCCCACCCGCAGACCCGCCGCCTGCGCGCCCGCTGGGTCAAAGGCGTGAAACAGCAAGCTGCGCCAAGTGCCGCCCAAAGCCAACAAAACGGCCAAGGCGATTCCCGACAATTGCAGCAAGTCAGCCCCCGATATGCCCAGAATATTGCCAAACAGGATGTGATCTAAATGCAAGTCAGACTCGATTTGCGTATAGATCACCATGCCAAGCCCAAACATACCGGAAAAAACAATGCCCATAACTGTATCTTGTTTCACGCGGCTATGCGCGCGCAAATAGCCGATGGCCCCCGCCGAAAACATCCCCGCCAAAAATGCGCCCAGCGCCAATGGCGCACCCGCGATATAGGCCAGCACAATGCCCGGCAAAGTGGCGTGGGCGATGGCATCTCCCATCAAGGCCCATCCCTTTAACACCAAAAAGCACGATAAAATCGCCGTGGGCGGGGCCAAAATCAGCGCCGCCCAAAAGGCGTTTTGCATGAATGGGAATTGAAATGGCACCAATAGACTATCCATGTGACCGCCTTTTCGCCGCGCGAATGGCCGCCAAGCGCCCATGTTTGGGGGCAAAAAAGAACGCGGCCAAAAACACCATCGTTTGCAGACAAATAATCAGCCCGCCCGTTGCGCCGTCCAGAAAATAGCTGCCATAGGCCCCCAAAAATGCCGTGCCAGCCCCGATCAAAACGGACAAAAACAAAATCACCGCAAAGCGGTCAGACAGCAAATAGGCCGTCGCGCCGGGTGTAATCAGCAGAGCCACCACCAAAAACGCCCCCACTGTTTGCAAAGCCGCCACGCAAGAAGCCGCCAGCAAAACAAAGAATATCCCCTTCAGCCGTGCAGGATTCAGCCCGATCGATCTGGCATGGCTTTCGTCGAAAAATACCGCCAGCACATCACGCCAAATCACCGCCAGCACTGCCAATGATATCAGCGCAATTGCAGCCAATTGCTGCGTGTCAGATGGTGAAATGGCCAAGATATTGCCAAAAATAATCCGCGTGACATCAATCGGCACGGGCGAGAGAGATACCATGAACAATCCCAAGCCAAAAAAGGCGGTAAAGACAACGCCAATCACCGCATCATCTTTTAGCCCGGTGCGCGCATTTAAAAACAACATGGTGATGGCCGCCAGACCGCCGCTCGCAAAGGCCCCCAAGGCCAAGGGCAAGCCCAGCATATAGGCCCCCGCCACGCCCGGCACGATGGCATGGGCGAGAGCATCGCCAATCAGCGACCAACCCTTTAACATCAAAAAGGCCGACAAAAACGCACAAAGTGCCCCAACAAGGGCCGACACCCACATTGCATTGACCATGTAGCCATAGGCAAAGGGTTCGGCCCAATTCATTCTTGGCCCCTTGTTTGGGTGCGTTTGTCATAAATGACCATTGGGCGCTCATCATCGGTCAGTATCGTCACCTGGCGCGCATCATCATCGTCATGCAGCACATCGCCGCCCAACACGAAATGGCGCAGCACCCCGCCAAAGGCGGCTTGTAAATTATCATGGGTAAAAACCTGCGCGGTGGGGCCATAGGCCAATACAGTGCCTTTGACCAAAATCACCTGATCGCAAAACTCTGGCACGGAACCCAAGTTATGGGTGGACACCAGCATCACCCGCCCTTCATCGCGCAATTGGCGCAGCAAGGTGATGATCGCCTCTTCGGTTTGCACATCAACGCCCGTAAAGGGTTCGTCCAGCAAAATCACTTGGCCATTTTGCGCCAAAGCGCGGGCCAGAAAAACACGCTTGCGCTGCCCCCCTGACAATTCGCCAATTTGGCGGTGGCGATAATCTTGCATACCCACGCGGGCCAAAGCTTGGGTGACAGCCGCGCGATCTGCCGCGCGGGGGCGGCGCAAAAGGCCCATCTGGCCATAACGCCCCATCATAACAACATCTTCCACCAATACGGGGAATGACCAATCCACCTCTTCAGCTTGGGGCACATAGGCGACAAGCCCTGCCTTGAGCGCCTCTTTCACCCCAAGGCCCAGCAAGGAAATTTGCCCCGAAGCCGCAGGGACAAAGCCCATAATCGCCTTGAACAAAGTTGATTTTCCAGCGCCATTGACCCCCACCAAGGCCGCAATCGTGCCGCGTGGAATGGCAAAGCTGGCATCATTCAAGGCGCGATGGCCGTTGCGATAGGTAACGCGCAACCCCTCGGCCCAAAGGCCCGCTTGCGCTTTTTGCACGGCGGTTAGGTTCATGGGGTGTCCCCCGTCAGCCCATCCACCACAGTTTGCGTGGTCACGCGCAGCAAATCGGCATAGCTGGGAACGGGGCCGCCCGCTTCGGAAAGGCTATCCACATACAAAACGCCGCCAAAGCGCGCGCCCGTTTCGCGGGCCACCTGCTGGGCTGGATCGCTAGACACTGTGCTTTCGCAAAAGACGGCGGGAATCGCATGTTCGCGCACCGTATCAATCACGCTGCGCACCTGCTGAGGTGTGCCAGTGGCATCGGCGTTGATGGGCCAAAGATAGGCCTCACGCAGACCCAAATCACGGGCGAGATAGCTGAACGCCCCCTCGCAAGACACCAGCCAACGCTGCGGCTTTGGGATGCTGGCCACCTTGTCACGCAAGGGCGCAATCGCCGCTTGCAATTGGGCCTTATAGGCGGCGGCATTGGCGGCATAGGCGGCGGCATTATCGGGATCGATGCGCGCCAGCGCCTTTTCGATATTATCCACATAGATCATCGCATTGTCCAATCCCATCCAAGCATGGGGGTTGGGCTTACCCTGATAAGAGCCGCCGCCAATGGGAAGTGGCACTATTCCTTCGGACACAACGACGCTGGGAATATTGCCCATATTGGACAAAAACTGTTCAAACCAACGCTCCAAATTCAGCCCATTCCAAAGAATTAAATCGGCATCTTGGGCGCCGACCAAATCACGCGGCGTCGGCTCGTATCCATGCACCTCTGCCCCGGGTTTGGTGATGGACATGACATTGGCATGTTCTTTGGCCACCTGTGCGGCCATATCCGCAAGCACGGTAAAGGATGTAACAACCTTTAATTCTGCAGCCCAAAGCGGCGGGGCAAATAGGCCAAGGGCCAAAATCAAAAAAGATTTACGCATGATCGCTCCCTCTTTCGGAATGATAATGAGAACGATTCGCGAAAAGTCAAGTGTTGAGAGTGATTCTCAACACTTGAGCCCGCGCAAATTCTGTTTTACCCTAAGCGCATGAGCGAAGACGTCAGAACAGAAACCGAGTTGCGCGCCGAAGGGGTGCGCGTCACCCGCCAGAGGCTTGCGATTTTGCAGGTGCTGCGCCGCGCCGCTGACCATCCGCGCGCCGAAGAAATTTTGCTGCGCGCCAAAGAGCAAGACCCCAGCGTCTCGCAGGCCACTGTATATCGCACGCTGGCCATGCTGGAAAAAGCGGGCACCATTTTGAAAAATGAATTCGATGGCGCGGGCGCGCGGTATGAAATGGCGGACGGGGCGCATCACGACCATCTGATTGATCTGGATACCGGCGAAGTGATTGAATTTCACTCGCAGAAAATCGAAAAGCTACAGGCAGAAATTGCCTCTGAACTCGGCTATGAAATTGAATGGCACCGCCTAGAGCTTTATGCGCGGCGCGCCAAAAGTTAGGCGATGCCCATAAACCGACCTCGTTTTAGAACCCTGACCACGCCCGCGCAGGGTTTTCTTGTGCCCTTATGAGTTTGATCACAGCGCCATCACGTTCGGTTGTGAATGGCGAAACATTTACCGCTGGGCATTGCCCAAACGTCGCGCGCAGGTCACAACAGCCTTGTCTTTCATGATAGGACATAAGTTGAAAAAACTTGGGCTATTTTTCGGTGTCATCGCTTTGGCGAGCGCAATCTTTTGGGCCACACGGGGGCAAAGCTTTGATCTAGAGGGTTTGCGCCTTTTGATGGAGAAGCTGCACATCTGGCAGCAAACCCATGCCTTGGCTTTGCTTGTTGCTTTCTTTGTCGCCTATGTGATTGTCACGGCGCTATCCTTGCCATTTGCGGTTTGGATGACCTTGGCGGCGGGGGCTTTGTTTGGCTTTTGGCTTGCTTTGCTCGTCGTGTCATTTGCGGCAAGTATTGGGGCAACGCTGGCCTTTTTGGCGGCGCGCTATCTGCTGCGCGATTTTGTGCGCGACAGGTTTGGCGCGCGCATGGCCGTGATTGATGCTGGCATGGCGCGCGACGGCGCATTTTATCTGTTCACCTTGCGACTGATCCCCATCTTTCCCTTTTTTGTCGTAAATCTTTTGATGGGGCTGACCAGCATTTCCACCCGCGCCTATTATTTTGTCAGCCAATTGG
>CAXNIF010000153.1:0-5051 GCA_964202345.1 Cypionkella sp. | reverse complement strand
CCATAGGCGGCCCGTGCGCAAGGCCCAGGTGAAAAACGGATGATAGGGTGGCCCGCCAAAGGGAAATAATGCCTTGCCGCCCCAATCACAGGCGATGCGGCCAAGAATACGCCGCGACCAGCGATCCATCGGATCGGGCGCGCCATCGTCCCATTCGGGCTGGGCGGTAATATGTGACCAAAAACCAGGCTCAGCGGGCCCAAACATCAACAAGGTTTGTGCGCCCGCAGGCAGGCTGGGATCATCTTTGGCGTGAAAACCGCCCAAAACAACAAGATGGTGCTGCGCGGCCTGATTGGCGATTTGCTCTAGGGATTGCGGCGGAAGGGCAAGAGCAGGCTCCATCCCAATTTCGACGGATTGTCGTCTTGCCATGTTTGCAGCCCCACTGTCATTGCGTCATGCCCACCCTTGGGCTGTGCATGATATGTGCCAAAGATGCGATCCCAAATCGATAGGGCAAAGCCATAATTGCTGTCACATTCCGCGCGAATTTCCGAATGATGAACGCGGTGCATGTCGGGCGTGACCAAAACCAGCCGCAGCGCGCGATCAATGCCAAGGGGCAATCGCCAATTGGCATGGTTAAACATAGCCGTTCCGTTCAGGATCACTTCAAAGGCGAGCACCGCAACGGGCGGCGCGCCAATTGCATAGACCACAGAAATTTTCACCAGCATCGAGGCCAAAATCTCGATGGGATGGAACCGCAGCGCTGTAGAGACATCGATATCGCGGTCGGCATGATGCATTTGGTGAAAGCGCCAAAATGCGGGCACCTTATGTGAGATCAGGTGTTGCGCCCAAATCGCAAAATCCAAAATCAAAATGGCCACAAGGATTTTTGCCCATTCGGGCAGCGAAAATAGGTTCAAAGCGCCAAGCCCAAGATTTTTTGCGTCCACCGCCGCCCCAACGGCCAAAAGTGGCAAGCCGATCGCCAAGGCGCGCAGCGCCAAACTATCCAGCACCACCACTGTCAAATTTGTAAACCACCGCTTTGACTGCGGCTGGCGGCGCGCGCGGCGCGGCGCGATGGCTTCGGCCACGGCAAAAATCGCGAATAAAGCCAGAAAAATTCCCAGCCGCAGCGTTGTTTCGGTGATCATGACCTGCCCTCTAATATTCATTATTCAGAATATAATGAGGTTTTACCCCATGTCCAGCGCAAACTTAAACCGTGGGGCGGGGTTGCACACGCGGGGCTGTGGCGCGGATTTGGCTGCCAGCGCCGTGGTCTGTAAACAATTCCAGCAGGCAGGCATTGGGAATCCGACCGTCAAGAATGGTCACCGCCCGCGTGCCAGCCTCCACCGCGGCAATGGCGGTTTCTGTTTTGGGGATCATGCCGCCGGCAATAACGCCATCGCGGATCATTTGCCGCACCTCTTCCGGCGAGATTTGCGTCATCACCTCGCCTGCTGCATTCTTCACGCCGGACACATCCGTCAGCAACAGCAGACGATCCGCTTGCAGCGCGCCTGCAATCGCCCCTGCCGCCGTATCGCCGTTCACGTTAAAGGTTTCATTATCGGCCATGCCTGTGGCCACGGGGGCCACAACGGGAATAATCCCCGCGCCATAAAGATCGCGCAAAACTTGGACATTCATTTCGACAGGGCGGCCGACATAGCCCAGTTCAGGGTCATCGGCGACGCAGACCATCAGATCATCATCCTTGCCCGAAATGCCTACGGCGCGGCCGCCCGCATCCATAATCGCCTGAACGATTCGCTTGTTAACAAGGCCCGACAGGATCATTTCCACCACTTGCACCGTGGCCTTATCCGTGACCCGCTTGCCGCGCACGAATTGCGATTTGATGCCCAGCTTATCCAGCATTTCGTTGATCATCGGCCCGCCGCCATGCACCACCACGGGGTTCACCCCCACTTGGCGCATCAGCACGATGTCGCGAGCGAATTCTGCCATGGCGGCATCATCGCCCATCGCATTGCCGCCAAATTTCACCACCACCACGGCCCCGGTAAAGCGCTGCAAATAGGGCAAAGCTTCGGAAAGCATCTTTGCCGTTGTGATGGCGCTGGCCATATCGAGATTTTGTTCTTTCATAGCGGCCTCGCAGTAAAGATTAGACCATGGTTGCAATAATGGCGCGTAGGGTTTCGATCCCATCGCCTTTTTCGGAACTGGTCAAAACAATTTCAGGATAGGCGGCGGGGTGTTTGGCCAAGGCGGCCATGGTTTGGGCAATATTGGCCTCAGCCTCGGCATTCGAGACTTTATCCGCTTTGGTCATCACCACTTGAAAGGTCACAGCCGAGCGGTCCAAGAGCTGCATGATTTCCTCGTCAACGTCTTTGACGCCGTGGCGGGTATCTATCAGCACGAAGGCGCGGCGCAGGGTTTGGCGGCCAGCCAGATAAGATTTCAGCAGCGCCTGCCATTTCGCCACAACGGGGCGGGGCGCTTCGGCATAGCCATAGCCGGGCAAATCAACCAGATAGCGCTGGGTGTCGTTGGCGGCGACTCCCAGGGCAAAAAAATTGATCTCTTGGGTGCGCCCGGGCGTGTTCGAAGCGCGGGCCAGATTTTTTCGGCCCGTCAGCGCATTGATCAGACTGGATTTTCCAACATTCGAGCGGCCAGCAAAGCACACTTCGATGCGGTCAGCCGCGGGCAGACCCGCCATGGCCACCACGCCTTTGACAAAATCCACGGGGCCAGCAAAGAGAAGCCTGCCCGACTCGCAAGTGGGCTGGTCGGGGGGCGCGGCTAAGGAAAAATTCATCGTCATGGCCAAGCCAACTTTCTGCGGGCCAGCGAATTGCCGCTGGCCCAGCCGTTATTTCTTTTTCGGCGCGGCGCTCGCCTCGGCGGTTCGTTTGGCCATTCCCGATCGAATATTGCCAAAGATATCCGGCGTATGGCCATGGCTGCGCATGATCAGATATTGCTGCACAAAGGTGATGATATTGTTGGTGATCCAGTACACCACAAGTCCGCTGGCAAAGTTACCCAACATGAACATAAAGACCCAAGGCATCCAGGCAAAGATTTGCTGCTGCACTGCATCGGTGGGCGCGGGGTTCAGCTTTTGCTGCAGCCACATGGTGATGCCCAAAATGATCGGCAACACGCCAATAAAGATCAGCGCCAAGATCGACCCTTGCGTCGGCGCGGCCCAAGGCAGCAAGCCGAACAGGTTGAAAATGCTAGATGTGTCGGGCGCAGACAGATCGTTCAGCCAGCCAAAGAACGGCGCATGGCGCAGTTCAATGGTGACGGAAATCACTTTGAACAGGGCAAAGAAAATTGGGATTTGGATCAAGATCGGCAGGCAACCGGCGGCCGGATTCACCTTTTTGTCGCGGTATAGCCCCATCATGGCGCGCTGCATGCCGGCGCGATCCTCGCCGTATTTTTCCTTGAGCGCCTCCATCTCTGGCTGCAATTCCTTCATGCGCGCCATGGATACATAGGATTTGTAGGCCAAGGGCAGCACCAGCACCTTGAGCACAAAGGTCAGGCCGATGATCGCAAGACCCATATTTCCGATTTGCAAATTCAGCCAATGCAGCAGGGCGAAAATGGGTTTGGTCAGGAAATAGAACCAGCCCCAATCGATGGAATCGATAAAGCCAGCAATACCGCCACTGTTTTGATATTCGCGAATGGCGGCCCATTCTTTGGCACCGGCGTAAAGGCGGGTGCTTGTGGTTGTGCTTTCGCCAGCGGCAAGCGTGACCAAGGGCAGGCGCAGCTCAGCCTGATAGATATTGGCGCTGGGCAAAAACTTACTTGCCGCCGTAAAGTTGGCCCCTTGCTGTGGAATAAGGGTTGTCATCCAATAATGATCGGTAAAGCCGATCCATCCATCGGTGGTGGCCTCGATGGTTTCAAGATGCGCGGTCTCGCGTTCGGACACGGGCAGATCGGCAAAATCCTCGTAATTTTCTTCGTGATAGACGCCGTCGGTGCGGCGGATAAGCCCTTCGTGTACGATATAGTTGTTTTGCACCTTGGGCAGGCCGTGGCGCGCGACGATGCTATATTGCGATAGGCTGGCGGCGGTGGCACCGTTGTTTTTCACCTCATCGGTGATGGTGAACATGAAATCTTCGTCAACCGCGATGCGGCGCGAGAATGTCAGCCCCTTTTGATTTTTCCATTCCAAAAGGATGGGTGTTTGCGGTGTCAGCTTATCGCCGCTGGCCACTTGCCATTGGGTCAACGCGCTAGGCACGTCATCGGGGCCAAGGCCTTCGGCCCCCGCCCAGCCAAAGACGGCATAATAGGGGGCAGCTTCGCCGACAGGGGACAGAAGTTTGACATTGGCCGAGTCCACTTTCAGCGTTTCGCGATAGGTTTTCAGCGCCAGATCATCGATTCGGCCCCCAAGCAAGGAAATCGTGCCGGTCAGCTTTGGGGTTTCAATGGCGATGCGCGGGGCTGATGCGGGAACTTCGGTCGCGGCTGTTAAGGGCTGTGTATTGGCGCCAGCCTGTTCGGCAGGGGCAGATGCTGCGGCATCTGGCGCCGCCGCCGTGGATTGGGGGGGCACTGGCTCTGGGAACCATTGCGGGAAAAGCAGGGGGCCGCCGCCAAACCAAACCAGAATGACCCCAAGGCTAAGGGCCGTTGCCAGAATAAGGTTTTTGTTTTGATCGTCCATTTGGGCCGCCGCCATGTTGTTTTACAGTTGGGCAGGTTCAACGATAGGGGGCGGCAAAGGTCAAGCGGTTTTAGCAAAGACATCCTTGCCCCTAGCGCATTTCATGGCTGATTCGGGGTAGTTTCCCAATTTTGTGGCGCTGCGCGGCGATCCAGCCCGCTGTTTCTTCGATTGGCATGGGGCGGGCGATACCAAAGCCTTGAACGTTGCTACAGCCAAGCTGCGCCAGCATCGCATGTTCGGCGGCGGTTTCCACCCCTTCGGCAAGGGTGGCCAGCTCCAAACGTTCGGCCATCGATAAAATGGCCGCAATCATCCGCTGCTGCGCGCGATCTTCGTCTAAGCGGGTGACAAAACTGCGATCATTCTTTAGGCGGCGAATGGCAAAACGCCGAATCGAGGTGATTGAGGCGTG
>CAXNIF010000152.1:0-5069 GCA_964202345.1 Cypionkella sp. | reverse complement strand
CCGCCCGCGAGATGTTCACCCATGCCGTACTGCGCCATGCGGGGGCGATGGTGGCGCTGATGGGCGGGCTGGATGGCGCAGTATTTTCAGGCGGTATTGGTGAAAACGACGGCGCCTTGCGCGGGGCAATCATCGCAGGGCTGGCTTTTCTTGGCCCCTTTGCCAGCCATGTCCTGCCCGCCGAGGAAGAACGCCAAATTGCCCTAGACGTGGCAGCCTTGGGCGCGGCCTAGCCCGCGCCCGCTTGGCAGCATTGGGCTCGGCCTAGACCGCGCCCTGTTGGTGTCGCGCAGATCTTTGCGCGTTACGGGCTGACCTTGACGCCGCCCACGGCGGGCGAGGTTACGGGTGCAAGCAGCGGACATACGCCATTCACCAAAGGCACCGCGCAGACCAAAGGCGCAGCGGTGCCTTGTGGGGCTGTATTTGGCGCGCCCGTATTGGAAGCCCCCGCAGTCGGCTGGGGCGCGTTTTGCAAAAGGGCAGGGTTCAGCACCATCTCCCCCTCTGTTTGCGGCAAAGTCAGCGGGGTCACGGTGATTTGCCCCGCGTCCAAAGGAACGGGCGGCGGCGGCGGCAAGTTCAGGCCCGTGGGATAACTGCCGTCGGCATTCAGCACGACAACCTTTGCCCCATCTGCCACACGCCCATACAGGTCGATCACATCTTGGTTGATCATGCGGATACATCCCGACGAGGCGTTGCGGCCAATAGAATTCCATTCGGGTGTGCCATGAATCCGATAGCCATAGTCGATGCCATCGGTCGTCAGATACAGCGCCCGTGCGCCAAGTGGATTGGTTGGCCCGCCCGGCTGGCCCTTTTCCCATTTGGCCAAATCGGGTTGGCGCGCGATCATTTCAGGGGGCGGTGTCCATGTGGGCCAATCCTTGCGATCCGTGATTTGCGCCGTGCCAGACCATTCAAACCCAGCGCGGCCCACCGAAATGCCATAGCGTGTAGCGCGGTTTTTGCCCGTGACCAAATATAGGAACTTCTCGGCCGGGTTGATGATGATCGTGCCCTCTGCCTCTTGGGTTGGGAAATAGACCGACTGGCGCTGAAACGGCAGCGGCACTTTTTCGACGGGAACGGCGCTGACAGCAAAAGCTCCATCTGTGGCCGCGCCATAAACCCCTTCGATCAGCTTAGGCTCTGGCGCGGCCATGAGGCCTGCTTCGATCATTTGGGGATTGGGCGCGCAGCCCGCCACGGCAAGCAGCAGCACCAGGCCAAAGGCGGTGCGGCGGAGAGCGGCAAAGTCAGTGCGGGGCAGTGTCGGGGCAAACATGGTGTGGCCTTTGCAAAATTTGGCGCAGCATTGCGCAGAATCGTTTGAATAAGGTTATCCAAGCTGGCCAGCGCGGTCAAAGCCTACCAAACCATATCCTGTGTATATTTGCGTCTTTGTATCACAATTTTGTGTTTTTGCCGCCCCGTCACGTGACCTGAGCGCGGGTTTGATAGGCGGGGTTGTCCCAAAGGCGATTTCGCATGATATCGCCGATCACCTCGACAGCGCGGGCGACATCGCCTGCGTCGATGAACAGCGGCGTAAAGCCGCAGCGGATCACATCGGGCGCGCGAAAATCGCCCACCACGCCGCGCGCAATCATCGCTTGCATGATCGCATAGGCTTGCGGGTGGCGAAACGACACTTGACTGCCGCGCGCCGCATGCGCGCGCGGGGTGGCCAAGATCAGCTCTGGGCAGGCAGATTCGATTCCAGTGATATATTGATCCATCAAATCTTGTGACACGCGGCGCAGATCGTTCAAATCAACGCTTTGCCAAATGGCAAGTGCGGCCTCTAGCGCGGCCAATTGCAAAATCGGCGGCGTTCCCACGCGCATCCGATCAATGCCCGCCGCCGCCTTGTAATCCAAATCAAAGGCAAAGGGGGCCGCATGGCCCAGCCAGCCCGACAGGGCGGGGCGGGCGCGGTCGGCGTGCTTTGGGGCCACATAGATAAAGGCGGGCCCGCCTGGGCCGGCGTTGAGATATTTATAGGTGCAACCCACGGCGAAATCGGCCTTGCATTGGGCCAGATGCACGGGGAAAGCCCCCGCCGAATGGGCCAAATCCCAAATGATCAACGCCCCCACCGCATGGGCTTTTTGGGTCAGCGCCTGCATGTCGTGACGCCGCCCCGTGCGGTAATCAACTTCGGTCAGCAGGACCACCGCCACGCTGTCATCAATAGCCGCGCCCAGGTCGTCGGGGGCCACGGTTTTCAATGCGTAACCTTGGCCCAAACTGCGGCACAGCCCTTCGGCCATGTATAAATCGGACGGAAAATTGCCCGTATCGGACAAGATAACCCGCCGCGATGGGATCAAGTCCAGCGCAGCGGCCAGCGCCTGATAAACCTTGATCGATAGCGTATCGCCCAGCACCACATGTCCCGGCTCGGCCCCAATCAGCGGCGCAATCTGATCGCCCAAAACGCGCGGCAGGTTCATCCAGCCCGCATGGTTCCACCCGCCAATCAGCATCTGCCCCCATTCGGCTGTGATGCTGCGCCCCACCCGCTCGGCCGCGGCGCGCGGTAACGGGCCGAGCGAATTGCCATCCAAATAGACCAAACCAGGCGGCAGATCGAACAGAGCTTTTGTGGCAGTGAAATCGGTCATGGTGATATCCTTATGCTTTGGCGCAAGCTGCCCCCTTCTGCGCCCCGCCGCAAGTGCACAAGGCCCCGCCCCGCAGCGCGATACGCTTTGCGCTTTTCATGGCGCAATAATCTGTTAAACGGGCGGTGAATTTTGTAAGAATCGCAAAATGGCTTGCGCGGGCATGAAAGGCCAGCGAAAAGGTGACGGCGCGGTGATATGCGCAGCAATGGCAGATATTTTGGGGAGCATGCAGTGAAAATAGGCGCTTTGACAGAAAATTTTCCAGGTGAGAATCGCGTCGCGATGACACCCGATTCAGCCCTGCAATTGGCCAAACTGGGGCATCACTGCCTTGTGCAATCGGGCGCTGGGGCAAAAGCGGGCTTTTCAGATGAGGCCTATGCCATGGCAGGTGTCGAGGTGTTAAAGACATCCAGCGCCGTGTTGAAAGCGGCGGATGTCATCGTCAAGGTGCGCGGCCCCGATGAAAAAGAGGCCAAAGCCCTAAGAGAGGGGCAAAGCTTGATCTCTTTCTTTTGGCCTGCCCAAAACCCAGAGCTTTTGGAATCCGTGAAGGCCACAGGCGCCAGCGTGATTGCCATGGATATGGTGCCGCGAATCTCGCGTGCGCAAAAGATGGATGCGCTGTCGTCGATGGCCAATATCGCAGGCTATCGCGCGGTGATCGAGGCGGGGAATAATTTTGGCCGTTTCTTCACAGGCCAAGTGACTGCCGCTGGCAAAGTGCCGCCCGCCAAGGTGCTGATTGTGGGGGCAGGTGTTGCGGGGCTTGCGGCCACTGGCACGGCGGTCTCGTTGGGGGCCATTGTATATGCCTTTGACGTGCGCCCCGAAGTGGCCGAGCAAATCGAATCCATGGGCGCAAATTTTGTCTTTCTTGATTTCGCCGAGGCCCAAGATGGCGCCGCCACGGGGGGCTATGCCGCCCCATCTTCGCCCGAATTTCGCGATGCACAATTGGCCAAATTCCGCGAATTGGCCCCGCAGATGGATATCGTCATCACCACAGCCTTGATCCCAGGTCGCCCCGCGCCCAAACTGTGGACCGCCGATATGGTCGCCATGATGAAAACAGGATCGGTGATTGTTGACTTGGCCGCCGAACGGGGCGGCAATTGCGATCTGACGGTGCCAGATGAGAAATTCATTTCCAAAAATGGTGTCACCATCATTGGCTATACCGATTTCCCTTCGCGCATGGCGGCCCAAGCCTCCACGCTCTATGCCACCAATATTCGCCATATGTTGACCGACCTCACCCCCAAAAAAGACGGGGTGATTGTGCATAATATGGAGGATGACGTGATTCGCGGCGCAACGGTGACCCATCGCGGCGAAATCACCTATCCACCGCCGCCGCCCAAAATTCAGGCCATCGCGGCGCAAAAGCCAAAAGAAAAGGTCAAAGAACTGACCCCAGAGGAAAAGCGCGCCCAAGAAAGCGCCGCTTTCCGGCGCCAGACACGCGATCAAATCGTGATGCTGCTGATGGGCGGCGCGCTGATTTTGGCGGCGGGACTTTTTGCCCCTGCCAGCTTTATGAGCCATTTCATCGTCTTTGTTCTGTCGTGCTTTGTTGGTTTTTCGGTGATTTGGAATGTCGCGCATTCCTTGCACACGCCGCTGATGGCGGTGACCAATGCGATATCCTCGATCATCATTTTGGGCGCGGTAATGCAGATCGGCTCGGGCTCTGATATGGTGATGATCTTGGCGGCGCTGTCGGTCTTTATGGCCGGGATCAATATCTTTGGCGGCTTTATGGTCACGCGCCGTATGCTGGCCATGTTTCAAAAATCGTAAGGAGCGGATGATGGAAATGGGTTTCACAACAGCAGCTTATGTGATTTCGGCTGTCTTGTTCATCCTGTCCTTGGGCGGTTTGTCGGGACAAGAAAGCGCCAAACGCGCGGTCTGGTATGGTATTTTTGGCATGGGGCTGGCGGTGCTGGCCACATTGGCGGCGGCGGGCGGTGCCGTGCTGGCGGCCGTCTTGATTGCAGCGGGCGGCCTGATCGGCTGGATCGTGGCGCAGCGCGTTCAAATGACGGAAATGCCGCAATTGGTGGCCGCGATGCACAGCCTTGTCGGGCTGGCGGCAGTGTTCATCGGATTTAACGCCGATCTGGAATTGACGCGCGTTTTGGCGATGGATGATCTGTCGCAAAAAACCCTCGAAGGTTTTGCCGCCTTGCTGGCCAAGAAAACGGCGGTCGAGCAAAATATTCTGCGCGTCGAAGTTTTCCTTGGCATCTTTATCGGGGCGGTCACTTTTACGGGCTCTGTCATCGCCTATGGCAAATTGGCAGGCAAAGTGGACGGGCGCGCCAAGAAACTGCCCGGCGGGCATGCTTTGAATGCAGGGGCGGCTTTGGGTTCGCTCGTTTTGCTGGGCATTTACTTGGCGACGGGCGAAATTTGGCCGCTGCTGGT
>CAXNIF010000151.1:0-5101 GCA_964202345.1 Cypionkella sp. | reverse complement strand
CGCCGCGCGGCTTTGCGGCGGCCAGACCCTTGCAGGTGCCGACCCTTTTGCTGGTCGAAGATAGCCGTTATGCCAGCGAAGTCATGCGCCATTATGCCCGCATCTTGGGCCTTCGGTTGCGGCGCGCGGCCGATCTTGACTCCGCAAGCACGCATTTGGCCCTATATCGGCCCGACATTGTGATGATTGATCTGGGCCTGCCAGATGGGAGAGGAGAGGAGTTGATTGCCCGTCTTCACGGGGCGGCGACGCGCCCCCCCCTGATTATCGCCACATCTGGCCAAGTCGATCATCGAACGGGGGCTTTGGCTTCGGGGGCGGATGTCTTTGTCGAAAAACCGATGTTGGGCATTGCCAATTTTCGGGCGCTACTGGTTGATCATTTCCCCGGGCCGTTGCCGCTTTTATTGATCACAAGCACCGCCCCAAGCCCAAAGCCCGATCAGCTGGCCTTACAAGATGATCTAAGCTTTGCCGCAAAAGAATTGGCGCAGAGCGACCTTCGGGGCGACCATTGCCGCAGCCGCGCGCGCTATATTGCAGGTCTGTTGGACGGGGTTGCGGGCAGTATGGGGGATCACGATTTGCAGCAGGCGGCGCGCGATCAATTGGCCGAGGCGCGCCATGAATATGCCGAAAGTGAACTGTCTTTTCGCCACTTGCGCGACTTGGTGAATGAACGATTGCGCGATGTAGCCGCCCAGCGGGGCATATGACGGCGCATCACCGCAAAAGCGCGGGGTCAACCGCGCCGCAGATTTGGCGTGCCCGATCAGACAGCCGTGCCTTTTGCCGCCCATCGGCATCAAAATTGTGCGGCGATAGCCACGCCGCATGGGCCTGTTGCACAAGGGGCCATTCGGCATCGGTGATGGCAAACCATGCCGTATCGCGGTTGCGTCCCTTGACGATCAGATGATTGCGAAACACGCCTTCAAAGGAAAAGCCCAACCGCTGCGCGGCCGCGCGGGACGGAATGTTCAGCGCGTTGCATTTCCATTCCACACGGCGATAGCCCGCGTCAAAGGCCCAAGCGAGCATCTGCGCCAAGGCTTCTGTCGAAACCCGCGTGCCCGCGATGGATGGCGCAAGGCAGATATGGCCGATTTCAATAGTGCCATGGGCGGGGGTGATGTTCAGATAACTTGCCACGCCCCCCAAATGCCCCGTGGCTGTGTCGCGAATGGCATAAAACAGCGGCTCATCGCCCAGCGCCGTATCCTTGGCCCATTGCGCATAGGCCAAGGCATCATCAAAGGGGCCATAGGGCATATAATTCCACAGCGCGTCATGGCCGCGAAAGGCATCGAACAGGCCCGCGGTATGGGAAGGTTCCAAACGTTCCAGCCGCGCAAACTGCCCTTGCAAAACAGAGGCGTTGGGGCGCGGCGGCGGGGTAAAGCCCGCGACCAATCGGCCCAAATCTGCCCCGTTTTGCGCCATTACGATTCTTTGGGAACCACGCGCAGATTGAGCTCGCGCAGTTGTTTCACCAAGGGTTCGGATGGCGCGCCCATCAGCAAATCTTCGGCGCGTTGGTTCATCGGGAACATGATGACTTCGCGGATATTCGCCTCATCGGCCAAAAGCATCACAATGCGGTCAATCCCCGCAGCGCAGCCGCCGTGGGGTGGCGCGCCGTATTTGAACGCCTTGACCATACCGCCAAACCGCTTGTCCACTTCGGAGGCAGGATAGCCCGCCAGTTCAAACGCCTTATACATGATTTCGGGTTTATGGTTGCGAATGCCGCCCGAGATCAGCTCATAGCCGTTGCAAGCCAGATCATATTGATAGGCGTAAACCGAAAGGGGATCACCGCTCAGCGCCTCCAGCCCGCCTTGCGGCATGGAAAACGGGTTGTGGCTGAAGTCAATCGCGCCCTCATCCGTTTTCTCATACATCGGGAAATCGACGATCCATGCGAATTTAAAGCAGTTCTGCTCGGTCAGCCCCAATTCCTCGCCAATCACATTGCGCGCGCGCCCTGCGGTGGGTTCGAACGCCTCTGGCTTGCCGCCAAGGAAGAATGCGGCGTCGCCCATTTTTAGGCCTAGTTGACGGCGGATCGCCTCGGCCCGATCGCCCCCGATGTTCTTGGCCAGCGGGCCAGCCGCCTCCATGCCCGATCCATCCTCGGCATCGCGCCAAAAGATATAGCCCATGCCGGGCAGACCTTGGGATTGGGCAAAGGCATTCATGCGGTCGCAGAATTTGCGGCCCACAGCTTCGCCCGATGGCCCTTTGGGCGCGGGGATGGCGCGCACTTCGTTGCCGTCTTGCTCTAAAAGCTTGGCGAAAATGGCAAAGCCAGAGCCTGCGAAATGCTGCGATACATCCTGCATTTTGATCGGGTTACGCAGATCAGGCTTGTCGCTGCCATACCATTTCAGCGCATCGCGATAGGCGATCAGCGGCCAATCGGCATAGGTTTTCTTCGATGGCGCGAATTCCTCAAAAATCCCCTGAATAACGGGCTGCACCGCGGCAAACACGTCCTCTTGGGTCACAAAAGACATCTCGACATCAAGCTGATAGAAATCAGTGGGGCTGCGGTCTGCGCGCGGGTCTTCATCGCGAAAGCACGGCGCGATTTGGAAATAGCGATCGAACCCCGACACCATGATCAGCTGTTTGAACTGCTGCGGCGCTTGGGGAAGCGCATAGAATTTGCCCGGATGCAGGCGCGACGGCACCAGAAAATCGCGCGCGCCTTCGGGGCTGCTGGCGGTGATGATGGGCGTTTGAAATTCGTTAAAGCCCTGATCCCACATACGCTGCCGCATCGAGCGCACGACATTGCTGCGCAGCATCATGTTATTGTGCAGCTTGTCGCGGCGCAGATCTAGGAAACGATAGGTCAGGCGGGTTTCTTCAGGATAATCCACATCGCCAAAGACGGGCATGGGCAAATCAGCCGCCTCGCCCAGAACGGTTAGTCCCGTGGCATAAACCTCAACCTCGCCCGTGGCGATTTTGGGGTTCACCAAGGCGGCATCGCGCGCCTTGACCCGTCCATCGATCGACACAACCCATTCGGCACGCAGTTTTTCAATATCGGCAAAAGCGGGGCTGTCGCTGTCCGCCAAGACCTGCGTGATGCCGTAATGGTCGCGCAGGTCGATGAACAAAACGCCGCCATGGTCGCGCACGCGGTGCACCCAGCCCGCAAGGCGCACTTCGGCCCCAACATCTGTGGCGCGCAACTGGGCGCAAGTGTGGCTGCGATAGGCGTGCATGGTCATCCCCAATCCGAGGTCAAAAGATTTGCCCCGATACACCCTGCCCATGCGGCGAAGTCAAGCCTTTGCCCTTTCGCATGGGTGTAAATTTCCAGCCGCATACGCGGGATTGGCGCGAGATTTGGCCATTTGGGCCAAGTGCGACGCTAAGTTTGGCACCAAATGGCAGGGATCAGACCGCGCAGTGAATTGCCAACCCAAAGGCGCAGATGGGCCAAATCTGCGGGCCATAGGGGTTCTTCAGGGGCCGCCAATTCGGCGCGCAACACACCTGGCAATGCGCCGCTGCTCAGCGGCGGGGTGCGCAGGCCTTGGCCGCGATCGAAAAAAACCGTTGTAATTGATCCATCGGCCACTTCGCCGTTTTCATTGAGCAAGATGACTTCGTCCAAACCCTGCGCCATATCGGCGCGGGCGGCATCATAGGCAGGGCGATGGGTGGATTTGACACGCAGATAGGGATCCGTGCTGTGTAGTTTATGCGGAGCCAAGCCCAGACGCCAAACCGGTTTCGCGGCGGGCATCGGCGCGGATGTCACGCAAAGCTGCCCCCCAAGGTCTAAGGTCAACCGCAACCGCGCCGCTGGCCCGCGCCCTAGGGCCAGCACCGCGGCGCGCGCGGCGTCGAAATCGCAAGGATAGCCCAGAATCGACGCCCCACGCGCCAGACGCGCAAGGTGTAAATCAAGACGTGGCAAGGTAACCCCGTCCCAACCCAGTGTTTCAATCAAAAGCACATCCCTTGCGCCAGCCTGCGCGATTTTCAGCGCGTCAGCGCGGTGAAATAGCGGGCTTTCCACAATGCTTCCTCCCATTCTCCTTCGGCAGTGCTGTCTTGCACCACCCCGCCGCCCACATTCATCGCTATCGATCTGCCGTCAATCTGCAGGGTTCGGATCGCCACCGAAAAGGAAGACGCCCCATCCGGCCCCATCCAACCTATAGCCCCGCAATAGGCGGCGCGGGGGCTGGCTTCGACCTCGCGGATGATTTCCATCGCGCGGATTTTGGGTGCCCCCGTGATCGACCCGCAAGGAAACAAGGCCGCCATCACATGGGCCAAGTTGGGCGGCTCAATCAATTGTCCCACCACGCGGCTGACCATTTGATGCAAGGTCGCATAGGTTTCGATGCCAAATAAAACGGGCACTTTGACACTGCCCACTTTGGCCACGCGCGCGATGTCATTGCGCAACAGATCAACAATCATCAGATTTTCCGCCTGCCCCTTGACCGAAGCGCGCAAATCTTGGGCGCATTGGGCGTCGGCAACGGGGTCGCTGTCGCGCGGGGCGGTTCCTTTCATGGGCCGCGCCTCGATCCGCCCTTCGGCGGTGGTGCGCAAAAACAGCTCTGGGCTGCGCGACGCCAAGATCGGCCCTTCGCCCACATCAACAAAGGCCCCATGCCCAACCTTTTGCCGCAGCGCCATCGCGCCGAAAAGGCCCAGCGCGCTGCCTTGCAGCAATTGGGCCGCTAAGGGAAAAGTTAAATTGATCTGATAGCAGTCGCCCGCCGCGATATAGCCCATAACGGTCTTAAAGGCGCGGTTATACTCGTCTTGGGTGATCCAAGGCAAAGGCGCGCTGACCTGCACGGCGCCCGCTGCATCTTGCGCATGGGCCAGCATCGCGCGGCCATCTTGGGGGGCATCGTAAATGCCAAATGCCAATAGCGGGCGGCCTTGCAAATCTGGGGCCAGATCAAAAAGGCGCGGCTCAAAGGCGTAGCCCGCCTCATAACTCATATAGCCAGCAACCCATGCCCCTTGCGCGCGCGCGCGGTCAAGATGCGCCAATGCCGCCGGCACATCGGCCAACTCATAGGCAACAACCTTCCGCATGGGCTGGTCAAACAAC
>CAXNIF010000150.1:0-5143 GCA_964202345.1 Cypionkella sp. | reverse complement strand
AGTGGAGCGCTGGATTGAAGGTGATCGCAACGCCCGCATCCGCCTGCATCGTCAGCCATGGAATTGGGAAAAGCTTATCAAGAATGGCGTAAAATGGTGGGTTTGGCTGGCCATTTCCTTGGCCACGGGGGGCGCGTGGATTTTTTACTTTACCGATGCCCCCCGTTTGCTGCGCGATTTGCTGCATTTCGAGGCCCATCCCATCGCCTATGCCACCATGTTAATCTTGACGGGGACGACCTTTTTCTTCGGCGGCTTTGCCCGCGAACAGATTTGCATTTATGCTTGCCCTTGGCCGCGCATTCAGGCCGCGATGATGGATGAAGATACCCTGACCATCGGCTATCGCGATTGGCGCGGTGAGCCGCGCGGCAAATTGGAAAAACCCAGCCAAGACGCCCAATCTAAGGGCGATTGTATCGACTGTATGGCCTGCGTGAACGTCTGCCCCATGGGGATTGATATTCGCGATGGCCAGCAGTTGGCCTGCATCACCTGCGGATTGTGCATCGACGCCTGCAATGGCGTGATGGATAAAATCGGTAAGCCGCGCGATTTGATCGGATATCTGGCCCTCACCGATGAAACCGCCGAACGCGCTGGCGCGCAGAAAAAGTCGGTTTGGCAACATATTTTGCGCATTCGCACCATTGTTTATACCGTGCTTTGGGCGGGGGTCGGTGCGGCCTTGGTGGTGGCCTTGTTCATGCGCGCGCCGATCGAGGTGAATGTAACGCCCATCCGCAACCCGCAATTTGTGACCCTATCGGATGGGTCTATCCGCAATGCCTATGATCTGCGCTTACTAAACAAACAGGGTGAAGATCGCATCTTCGCGCTTTCGGCCACGCCGCCAGAGCTGTTTCATCTGTCCTTTGACGGGCAATCAAACCTAAATATCACGGTGCCAGCCAATGAAACCAAAACCGTGCGCCTCTTTGTCACGGCGCCAAAGGGCAGCCCCGCCGCCAGTGCCGAACGCAGCGACTTGCGGTTATGGGTGATGGATATGGGGGCAACGGGCGCGGCTATTGATCCGACCCGCGTCTCTCATGACACTGTGTTTTTTGGAAAGGTTCGTTAAATGTCTGAAATAACGGGACGCAAAGTTTTCATTTTCACCGCATCGGCATTTGCCATGATTATGGGGGTGAATTTCCTTATGGCCTATAAGGCGATTACCACATTTCCCGGACTTGAGGTCAAAAGCAGCTATGTCGCCAGCCAAAGCTTTGACGCGGAACGGGCGGCGCAAATTGCGCTGGGGCTGGATTTAACCTATCGGTATGAACCTGCCCTTGGCCAAATAATCTTGCGTTTTTCCGATGCACAAGGCGCGCCCGTTCGTATGGAAAATCCAAATCTCTTGGTGGGGCGCAGCACCGTTGCGCGCGATGATTTCACCCCCGCACTGCGCTATGTGCAAGGCGATTTTGTGGCCGATGCTGTATTGGATGCGGGCAAATGGGTGCTGCATGTCACGGCCTATGCTCCCGACGGGACGTTGTTTCGTCAGCGGTTGGATTTTTGGGTCAAGGGGTGAACATGTCATCACACGCGGATATCAGCGCCCCCTTTGAGCCCGAGCGCGGGGGCTTGGCCGCCTGTCCTGCCTGCGCTGTTGCTCCCTCGGCGCAATCGATTGCCGCTTTGGCGGCGGGGCAAGGGGCCAATATCATGCTGTCCTTGCCCAGCGCCCATTGTGCGGCCTGTATCAGCACGGTCGAAACGACCTTGATGCAGGAAAAGGGGGTCAAGGCGGCGCGGCTGAACCTTACGCAGCGCCGCGTGCTGATTGAAACTGACACGGGCGTCACAGCAGCGCAGATGATCGCGGCCCTTGCCCGCGCGGGATATGAGGCTTTTGAGCTGAACCCTGATATGCTCTCTAGCACCCAAACCGAAAAGGTCAGCCGCGATTTGGCCATGCGCCTTGGGGTCGCCTTTTTCTCGATGATGAATGTGATGCTGCTGTCTGTGGCTGTTTGGTCGGGGGGCGACGGTGCCACGCGTGATTTGTTCCATTGGATTTCTGCATTGATCGCCATCCCCACCGTCGCATTTTCGGGTCGGCCCTTTTTTGCCAGCGCCGCGCGCAGTCTTGCGGCAGGGCGTCTTGGCATGGATGTGCCGATTTCGCTTGCGCTGATTTTGGCGACGGCGATTTCGCTATATGAAACCACACAAGGCGGGCATCATGCCTATTTTGACGCCGCAGTGATGCTGTGTTTTTTCTTGTTGCTGGGGCGGTATTTGGATCACCGCACCCGCGCGATTGCCCGCTCTGCCGCCCATGAGCTGGCCGCTTTGGAAGTGCCACGCGCCACGGTTTTGCTAAAGGGCACCACCGAAGCGGTGCGCCCGATCTCGCAAGTTGGTCTTGGGGATATCGTGCGGGTGCGCCCGGGTGGGCGGATGCCCGTGGACGGCGTTGTCATCGCGGGACATTCCGAAATTGACCGATCTTTGCTGACGGGTGAAAGCCTTCCCAGCTTTGCGGGGGTGGGCACCCAGGTTTTGGCGGGCGAGGTCAATTTGACAGGGCCATTGGACATTTCTGTTCAAGCCACGGGCCGCGAGACGGCGCTGCACCGTATGGCTGATTTGGTGGCCATGGCTGAAAACGCCAAAACGCGCTACACATCTTTGGCCGAGCGTGCCGCCGCGTGGTATTCGCCATTGGTGCATCTGCTGTCTTTTGCCGCCTTTGGGGTGTGGTTGTGGATCACCCAAGGTGATTTGCGTTATGCGATCAATATTTCGGCAGCCGTTCTGATCATCACCTGCCCCTGCGCGCTGGGCCTTGCGGTGCCAGCCGTTGTCACTGCGGCCTCTGGTCGGTTGTTTCGCGCCGGTTTGCTGATCAAGAATGGCACTGCCTTAGAACGCTTGGCCGAAGTGGACGTCGTGGTTTTGGACAAGACCGGCACCTTGACAATGGGCGCGCCCGTTCTGGTCAATTCCACGGGCCACCCCGACACCGTGCTGCGCATGGCCATGGCTTTGGCGGCGGCATCCTTGCATCCTTTGGCCCAAAGCTTGCATATGGCGGCGCAGGCGCGTGGCATAACTGCCGCCCATGTCACCGATATTGCCGAAGTGGCAGGTTACGGCATCGAGGGGCGCTATCAAGGTAAAACGCTGCGCCTTGGGCGCGCCGATTGGGTGGGGGCCGAGGCGATGGACGTGACGGCCACCTATTTGCGCTGGGGCGATTTGACCTATGCCTTTGCCTTTGAGGATCGCCTGCGCCCAGGCGTGATGCAGGCCATGGCGACGTTTGCCGCGATGGGCAAAACGGTTCATTTGATTTCCGGCGATAGCCCGGGGCCCGTGGCGGCCATGGCACAAAAGCTGGGAATCACCCATTGGCAGGCGGGCGCTTTGCCGCA
Source organism: Cypionkella sp. (assembly GCA_964202345.1). GTDB lineage: Bacteria > Pseudomonadota > Alphaproteobacteria > Rhodobacterales > Rhodobacteraceae > Cypionkella. The sequence continues at coordinate 1,751 of CAXNIF010000150.1, read as the reverse complement.
AGATAAGGCACAATTGATTGCTGAATTGACAGCCAAAGGCCACCGCGTCTTGATGGTGGGGGATGGGTTGAATGACACTGCCGCTTTGGCGGCGGCTCATGTATCGATCAGCCCCGCCAGCGCATTAGATGCCGCCCGCGTGGCCTCTGATATTGTGCTCTTGGGCGCGGATATGGGGCCGATTGCGGATGCTCTGCGTATCGCCGTGCAAGCGCGCCGCCGCATTTTGGAAAACTTTGCCCTTTCGATTGGCTATAACATCATCGCCGTGCCCTTGGCGCTGGTCGGGCTGGCGACCCCGCTGGCCGCCGCGTTGGCGATGTCCCTCTCCTCTATCACCGTCTCGCTGAACGCGCTGCGCCTGAAGTAGGCGTCATAGTAAGGAAAGCCATGAACATTCTTGTCTATCTGATCCCCATATCGCTGCTGCTGGGCGGCTTTGGCCTTGGCTTTTTCTTTTGGGCGATGAAAACCCGCCAATTTGACGATCCCGAAGGCAGTGCTGCGCGCATTTTGCGAAAAGATTGGGATGACAGGCCGCAAGACTGATCTGCCCAAGTTTTTCTTGGCAAAACGTGGCAGATGCGATTAGCCTAAGACAGGGGCCTGGCTGCTTGGGAGGGCGGCTTTGCCGCGAACCAAATGGGAGGACGACATGGCCAGCACGGGCACGGGTTGCCATATCAAGGCCATCAATGCCGCGCTCGCAACGGGCGAGGCGGCGCGCAGCCCGCTTGTCGCCTCATGGAGCCGCTCTGCCCATTTGCACGGGCTAGACCCTTCCCGCAAAGCCAAATCCGACCGTTTGACCGAGGCCGAATTTCGCGCCGCCCGTCAGGCCATGGGCCAAATGCTGCACGCAGCATCCCCCAGTCTTGACCGATTGTTTGCCGCAGTGGGCGGGGTAGGGTGCTGCGTCATGCTGGCCAACCGCGACGGTATTCCGCTGGAACGGCGCGGCGCACAGGGGGATGATTCCACCTTTCAAAGTTGGAGCCTCTGGTTGGGCGAGCAGTGGAGCGAGGCCGCCCAAGGCACCAATGGCATCGGCACCGCGCTGGTGGAAGAACGGGTTGTCACCATCGACCGAAACCAGCATTTTCTGGCCCATAACACGGTGCTGTCTTGCATGAGCGCGCCGCTGTTTGACGAATTTGGCCAATTGGCAGGCGTGCTGGATGTCTCATCCGCGCGGTCAGATCTGACGGCAGGTATCACGGGCCTGATCGTGCAGGCCCTATCCGAGGCTGCCCAGCGCATTGAAGAGGGCAATTTTCGCGCCGCCTTTCCGCAGGCGCGGATGGTGCTGGTTCCCAGCGCCTCTGGTTCCAGCAGCGTCCGCGCCAGCGCCGCGCTCTTGGCCGTTGATCCCGATGATTTGGTGATAGGGGCCACCCGCGCCGCGCGCGTGGCGCTGAACCTGCCGCGCGCCATTGCCCGCAACCCGATGCCCGCGGCCGATGCTCTGGCGGGGGTGCTTAAGGGGGAGATCAACGCCGCGCCGACCCCCGAACGGCTAGAGGATGGCGAGCGCGCGGTGCTGATGCGCGCGTTGGCCCGCGCGCAGGGCAATGCCTCCGCCGCTGCGCGCAGCCTTGGCATTTCCCGCGCCACGTTTCACCGCAAAATCGGTGGCAAAGATCCGTAAGCTGCCGCTGCCTCACGTGCTGGGCCCCCTCGTGCTGGGCCCCCTCGTGCTGGGCCTCGCCGTCTGGGCCCTGTCGGGACGGATGCCATACGCGGGCGGGACG
>CAXNIF010000149.1:0-5156 GCA_964202345.1 Cypionkella sp. | reverse complement strand
TTTATGAAATACACCTCGGATTTAAACGGGCTGTCAAAGCCGTGATCCCAATGCTGCAGCGTCGTCAAAATAGGCAAGTTGTTGGTCTCGAGCATATACATTCCCGGGGAAAACACATCGGCCCGTCGGCCTTCATGCACAAAAACCGCCGCTTGCCCTTCGCGAACGGTCAGTTTTGCCCCGTATTTAATAGCGTTGCCGTGACGCTCGAACCGCCACACCATGGTATCGCGGCTGTCATCTAGCCACGAGATGACATCGACAAACTCACCGCCCAAGAAACCCAATACCATGTGAACCTCCTTGCCCTAAGGGGCGCTAGCTGTTGTTGCCAAGCAATTGGCGCGCCAAAGTCAAAACAATGGAGCGCAGTTCGGCTTCGGTCATCCCATTGCTTAAACTGGGATGATAAAGAATGCGCAACATCATTTCATCTTGCTTCGTGAGCAGCGCGAATTCTTCGCCATCATTGAAAATTGAAGGACGTGCTGTGCCCTCGTCATTGGGCAGGCCCAAGGCTTGGGCAATTTCCTCATGGATACAGGCCAGCCGCATTAAATCTGGATGTTCCGCTGGAATAAAGGCAAAGGCGCGTTCATAGCTGCTGTTTTCAGCTTTGCTTTGGGTCATCACAAGGCAATAGGTCCGTGGATCCAAATTGGTGATCCAAGCCAATTGGCTTGGCTTGGCTTGGGGAAGGGCGGTGCGAATCATCGGGCCTAGGCTGCGCCGCTCCTCGGCAGATGCGATGCTTATGAAAAAATTGGCATCATCTTTAACCAGCGAAATGGGTAAGGAAGTCAGCCTAGATAGGCGCGCAAGATAGGATGAAATGCGCGCGCGGTCGGCGTCTTGGCGGGGCTGCGGCACAGAATCGCCAAAATGCAACTTAATGCGAATTGGATTTGCCCAGCGGGTCAGGGGCACAGGCGTTTTTCCCAGCCCTGACATGCTGTGTTCTTCGTAAAGGGCAATCTTCAAAAAGTTTCTGGCCAGAATTTCGGCGTCAAAGGGCAAATCGTCGCCGCCATCGGTGCGCAGCAGCCCTTGGGACAACAGCGCTTGCTGCACGCCCCTATAATATTCGGCAAGGGCCGCGCTTTCGGGGCTGATGTCATGCGCAGGCCATGCTTGGGTTGGGGTGGTCTTGCTGGCGGGCGCACATCCCGCGAGTGCCAGCACGATCGCAGCCAGTGCCCCCAAACCTTTGCCAAGCCCTGTTGCCACAGTTACACAGCTTCGCCAATAGTGGCGCCCAAAGCGGTCTTGCGCGACTTGGCGGCGACCAGCGCATCGCGCAATTCACTTTCCATCTTGGTCAATTCCGTTTCTGCATGGGCGCGTTTTGCCTTGCCTTCATCTGCAATTTTCAAACTCTCTTCAATTGTTGCGACCAAGGTTGCATTGGCCTTGCGCACCGCGTCAATGTCAAACACGCCCCGTTCCATTTCTGTGCGCACAATCTTGTTGGCTTCTTGTAGATTACTGGCATTGGCCGTCAGCAATTCATTGGTCAAATCATTGGCGGCGCGCACGGCCTCAGCGGCTTCGCGCGAGCGTTGGATGGTGACGGCTTGGGCCAATTGCGTTTCCCACAAAGGCACCGTGTTGACCAAAGTCGAATTGATTTTGGTGACCAACGACTTGTCATTTTCTTGCACAAGTCGGATCGAGGGCAGCGATTGCATGGTGACTTGGCGGGTCAATTTCAAATCATGGACGCGGCGCTCTAAATCATCGCGTGCGGCACGCAAGTCGCGCAATTCCTGCGCCGCAATCACCTGATCGGCCTGATTGGCCTTGGCCACCCCTGCCTCTTTTGCGGGGATAGTTGTGCTGTCAAGTTCGGCCAGCTTTGCCTCACCCGCCGCGATATACAGCGCCAATTCATGATAGAAATCCAATGTCTTTTCGTAAAGAATATCCAGCGATTTTATATCCTTAAGCAGCCCATGTTCGTGGCGCAAAAGATCATTGGTCACCAGATCAATCTGGCCCTGCACCTTTTCAAATCGCGCGACAAAGTTGGCAAAGGGTGCGGCGCGGCCCAGCAGTTTTTCCCACCATACCCTTTCACGCCGCACGTCCAACTCCGATACCGAAAAGCCGCGCAGCGTGGTGACCATCGAGCGCAGGCTATCCCCAGCGGGGCCTACGTCCTTGTTTTTCACCCCTGCCAGCATTTCTTGGCTGATGGTTTGCAGTTCAGTCTGCGCGCGCGACGCAAAGGTGATGATAGACTGGGTATTTGCCATGTCGATCTCGGCCATCCGCTTGCGAATTGCGCTGGCCTCTTTGGCGGGGGCGCTGTCCAAAGTGATCAGCGCGGTGCTGGGTTCGGGCAAGATTTTCGCGGTGACTTTTTCTGCTTCTGCAAGGGCGGCTGCGGCGGCGGTGCGGGTGTCATTGCTCATGTCTTTGTCCTAAATTCATGGCGCGGGAGCGCGGTTAATTTTCCAATTTTAGCCGCTCGCGCAGCACTTTAATTTCAATATCCAGTCCAGTGCGCCCCTGACCGATTAAGGTCTGGATTCGGCTGGCAAAGGTGGTTTCCAAATCGCGCAGTAGCGCCTCATAATCTTGGCGGATGGCAGCGTCGCGGGATTTGTCAAAATGGGCTGCAAATTTGACGGTCGCATCGCGCGCGCCCATCAGATACACCGTCAGGTATTTGCGGGCGGCAGTCAAATCGCCCGGATCGTCTTCGATGCTGCGAAACAGTTTTCTGGCCGTATGGGCAAAGGTTTCCACCCGCACCATCAAGGCGCGGTCGCGCGTGCGGGCAATGGCTTCGGCCATGGCGGCCAGCATGTCTTCGCCTTCTTCGACAGCGCGGGCAACCCTGTCAGATTGAAACTGGTTTTCACCTTGGGTGCCTTTGCTGCGCAGCGGGTCTACCCCAAAGGCAAGCCCATGTAACACCATGCCCAGTAAGCCAAACATGGCCAAATAGACATCGGGGTGTCCGGCCATTTTCGCCCCAAGCGCAAGGCCAAGTCCCATAGCGATATTGCCCAAAATCTTGCGCGGCAATTTCGGCGGGCGGGCTATCGTTCTGGCATCATATTCTGCATGGGCGCGCAGGCCATCGCGCGTTGCCCAAGCTGAGGCCGTTAGCAGCGAAAAACTGCCCAGCCCCAAAAAGAATTGGTCGGGCGATTTGTTCATGAACGCCGAGATTAAGAACAAGTAGGGCAGCGCAAACATCAGCCGCAGGCGCGGCCCAACTTGGGGTGTGGCTGGCGCCATTTCTGGCGCGGCACCTTTTTGCGGTGCGGTTTGGCGCAACGGGTTAGGGCTGTATTTTCCTTGATAGCGTTGGGCCATCGCTTACCCCCCCAATATGGCAAGATATAAAATCAATCCCACTAACAAATAATATGGCAAACGAGAAAAACGCTTTTGTGTCATGTTCTGGGCCGCCTCCCGCGGCCAAAAACGCGGGCGGCTTGCCAGCTTATTTAACTATAAGCATTGCGCTTCCTTGCGGCTAGGGGGCAAGGGCGGAAAAGCGTTGGTTCGGCGCTAATTTGGCATGCGATCGCCGCGCTTGGGGCCAAAGTTGCGCGGTTTCCCCGCAGGCGCGCGGGTCGAGTCGGTGTTTGCAGGGCGCGGCTTTCGGACAAACTCCTTGGGGCTGGCCCCTGCCGCAATGGCCGCGCTGCGCTCGTTTGCCATTTTGATTTCCCGCTGGGCCGAGCGTGTCGCGCGCGCGCGCGGCGCGGCGCCGTCATCCGACCCGCCTTCGCCCAATTGTTCGCGCAGCACGCGGGGTTTGACCTCTTCAACAGCACCTGGGGTCAGATCGCCCAAACGAAACGGGCCGTAAGAGACGCGGATCAGACGGTTGACGGTCAGGTTTATCGCCGCCATGGCGCGGCGGATTTCGCGGTTTTTGCCTTCGCGCAGCCCCACTGTTAGCCAAGCATTCGCCCCTTGAATCCGATCAATCACCACTTGCATCGGTTGAAATCTTTCGCCGTCAACGACGATGCCTTTGCGCAGCGGCTCTAAATCGGGGTCCATCGGATTGCCATTCACCCGCACGCGGTATTTGCGCAGCCAACCGGTCGAGGGCAATTCAAGACGCCGCTTCAACCCGCCGTCATTGGTCAGCAGCAGCAGCCCTTCGGAATTCAAATCCAGCCGCCCCACCGACATCACGCGCGGCAATTCGAGGGGGAGATTGTCAAAGACCGTCTCGCGCCCCTTTTCATCGGATGCGGATGTGACCAGCCCTTCGGGTTTGTAATACAGCCAAAGGCGGGCGGGTTCGGGCTCTGATACCAATTTTCCGCGCACGGTGATCTTGTCGGCAGCTGTGACATTCAACGCGGGCGAGGTGATGACCGCGCCATTGACGGCAACCTCGCCCAGTTCGATCATGCGCTCAGCTTCGCGGCGGCTGGCGATTCCTGCGCGCGACAATACTTTGGCAATGCGCTCGCCCGCGGGTGCTTTGGGGGGGGTTGTTTTTTCGGCCATGTTGGGCATCCTTGGATTGGCGCATCCCTGCGCGAGGATTGGCGGATGGTGCTGGGCCACAAGCCGCAGAGTTGCAAGGTATTTGAATCACGATGAAAGAGCAACGCGCCTTTACGTCCTATATGGGGCTTGCCTTGGACGAGGCGCGCAGAGCAGGCGCACGCGGCGAGGTGCCTGTGGGCGCGGTGGTGGTGATGGGCGAGGCGGTGGTGGCGCAGGCGGGCAATCGCACCCGCGAGTTGAACGACCCTACCGCCCATGCCGAAATGCTGGTGATCCGCGCGGCCTGCGCGCAATTGGGCACAGAGCGGCTTCTTGGGGCGGATATATACGTGACCTTAGAACCTTGTCCCATGTGTGCAGCGGCCATGGCGGCGGCGCGGGTGGGGCGGCTGTATTTTGGCGCCTCTGATCCGAAATCAGGCGGGGTGATGGTAGGGGCCAAGGTGTTTTCGCACCCCCAATGTCACCACGCACCGCAAGTTTATGACGGGATCGGCGCAGATGAGGCCGAGGCCTTGCTGAAAGATTTCTTTGCCCAAAGGCGGCCTTGATGGATGCTTTCACTGTGGCTTCGCCCCTCTGCGGTGCATCGGCGTTGGTTTTGCGCGCATTCGGGTCGCGCAGTTAGGCTTGCAGCACTTGCCGCGCGCGGATAAACGGGGCGCAAT
>CAXNIF010000148.1:0-5161 GCA_964202345.1 Cypionkella sp. | reverse complement strand
CAAATCGCTCATGACGCTAATATAGACGAAAATGCGCTTGCGAAAAGGGCAGAGTGGCGATCAATTGCACGCAGAGGTGCAAATGATAACAACAATTGGATTAGATGCAGATGACACGCTGTGGCATAACGAGACATTCTTTCGTCTGACGCAAGATCGTTTTGCCCAGTTGATGGCACCTTTTGCCCCCGCCGATCAGCTGCACCAGCAGCTTTTGGCGGCGGAATGGCGCAATCTGGGCGATTATGGGTATGGGATCAAAGGCTTTACACTGTCGATGATTGAGACGGCAATTGACGTCTCCAAAGGCACGGTGGACGCCCGCGTGATTGCCGAGATTTTGGCCGCTGGCCGCGAAATGCTGGCCCATCCCATCGACCTTTTGCCCCATGCTTATGAAACTGTCGCACAATTGGCGCAGCGCTATCGGCTTGTGCTGATCACCAAAGGTGACCTTTTGGATCAAGAGCGCAAGTTGGCCCAGTCGGGTTTGGGCGACATGTTTCACGGGGTGGAAATCGTGTCCGAAAAAACCCCGCAAATCTATCAAAGGATCGCGCAAAAGCACGGGGCAAGATGCAGCGATATGATGATGGTGGGCAATTCGATGAAATCAGATGTTTTGCCCATGATCGCTGCGGGCGGATATGGGGTTTATGTGCCCTATGACCAAACATGGGAGTTGGAACGCGCAGAGCCCCCCACAGATCAATCTCGCTTTAGCAGCCTAAAATCATTGGCGGAACTGCCCTATCTTGTGGAACGCCTTGCAGTGGCACACAACTGATAGTGATCGCACCCAAAGATTTCACCTGAGCTATACCGCGAAAGCCCTTGAAATTAAGGGCTTTTCTGAAACAGGGTTGCGTGTTAAACTGAATTCAAATCCCCCGTCAGAGGGGCCGAAGGCAGAGTAACAGGCGAATGATGACCATGGCAGCCCGCCCTATGGGGCAATTTCTGCGCAATTTGACATGCGGCCTTGCCCTTATGGCGGGCGTGATATGGGTTGTGATGGCACCCGTGATGGCGGCGCCTTTGGCCTCGCATGTGATGGATGCGCGCACGGGCGAGACATTGTTCGAAAACAATGCCGATACAAAATTACATCCCGCCTCTTTGACGAAAATGCTCACCCTTTACATCGCCTTTGAAGAGATAGAGCGCGGCAATCTTAGTCTTGATTCCATGATCACCGTGTCAAAGAACGCCGCGGCACAACCGCCGTCTCGTTTGGGGCTGAAGGCGGGGCAAAAGATACAGCTGCGTTTCTTGATCCGCGCGGCGGCGATCAAATCGGCCAATGACGCCGCCCAAGCGATTGGTGATGCGATCGGCGGCAACCAAGCGCAATTTGCCGAACGGATGAACCGAACCGCGCGCGCGCTGGGCATGCGCAACTCAACCTTTAAAAACGCCAGTGGCCTAACGGCCAAAGGGCACTTATCCACCGCCAAGGATATGTCGATCTTGGGCCGGCATTTGTTCTATGATTTCCCGCAATATTATAACATCTTTTCGCGCCGCCAAACCAATGCAGGCTTGGCGGATGTGGCCAATACCAACCGTAAGTTTTTGGATGCCTACAAGGGGGCTGACGGCATAAAAACGGGATACACGCAGGCGGCGGGATTTAATCTAACGGCCTCAGCAGAGCGGCGTAATGTGCGGCTGATTGCAACGCAATTTGGCGCAGAGTCGACGGCCGATCGCAATGCCAAAGTCGCCAAGCTTTTGGACAAGGGCTTTGACAAAGCCAAAAGAAATGTGGATGCGGTGCCGCCAAGCCCGCCCCAATATCTAAATGCCGATGATGAATTGATCGCCACAATGATCCCCGATGACGGCCTGCCCGAAGGTGGCATTGGGGCCAGCGCCAAGACGCTGCGCGCTGTGCTTGCGCTGACCTCATCGCCCCGGCCTATGCCGCGCCCAGATATGTCAGTGATCGCTGAGGGGGCAGAGGAATTGGTTGCCGAAATGGCCGATAGTATCGCCGGCGCATTGGCCGAAGTCACCATGCAGGCCAGCAGCGCGCCAGATCAACCAGTGCCCTTTGCCGTGGTCGCGCCAGAGGCGGCAACGCCCCAGACCGCCGCGCCAGAAAATGCCAAAACGCCAGTGTCTGCGCCGCTTCAGCCAAGCTTGGCGGCCATGCGCCCCGCGCCGCGCCCCAAAACGGCACTGCCCGCCAACACGGCGCTGCCCGATAACGCTGTGCAAATCCAGCCTGCGGCACCCGTGCCGCAAATGGCTCAGACGCAAGTTTTGGGTGCAACCCCAACCACACGCCAAGCGCCGATTTATGACGATGCGACAATTTTGGCCAGTGCAGCGCCGCTCGCTTCGCCCGCCCCCCCTTCCGGGGCGGGCGAAGCTGTCACCCGCCTTTCCACCTCTGGCGGCCATCATTGGGGGGTCAATATCGGACGTTTTTCCACCAGCGACGCGGCCGAGCGTATTTTGGTGAAAACCCAGCTTGTCGAAAGCGCAACCTTGGGCCAAAGCCTGCGCAAGGTAACCCAGAAAGGGGGGGGCTTTGATGCCAATTTTCTGGGCCTATCCGAAGAGCAGGCGTCCCTGGCCTGCCGCCGCTTAACCGCGCGCGGTATCCCTTGCACGACTTTGGGGCCGTGACCTTAGACGGATGTGCCGCTATTCAGGATGCAGGGCCCGGCATTGGGCAATAGCATCCTGCGCCACTGCTTGCTGCTGGGCATATTTTTGCTGCAAGCTGGTCAGCTTGGCGTTTTCCGCCGTCAAATCTATCGCCACAGGCCTTGTGGTGGTGACAGGCACTTGCACGGGGCACATGCGGGGGGTTGGCGTGGGGTCGGTCGGGGTTGGCTGCGCCGTGCAATCTTCAAACTCGGTGCGATAGACTGTTTCCCTTTCCAAGGCAAAGCCGCGCTGCAAATTGCCTTCGGTTTGGGCAATCAGCGCAGCGACTGTCTTCATATCGCGCGTGACGCTGTTGATGCAGCGCTCTTGCGGGGTGGCACAGGCCGCCAATAGGGCCAATGCCGACAGTGAAACTGTGGCGGAAGTCAAGTTTTTCATCAAATCACCTTTGAAGTTTTGAGCGTTGGACTATAGACCTTTTCCGCTGATATGCCATAACAGCATCCGATGCCGCAAGAATTGGGCGGAGCAAGGCAGTTAGGATGATGGCGGATATGACCGAAGATTTCCAAATCGAAAAGGCACAGGCAGCGGTATGGTTTCGCAGCCTGCGCGATCAGATTGTTGCCGCCTTTGAAGAGTTGGAAGATCGCTTTGGCACCGGCCCCGTGGGCCGCTTTGAGGTGAGCGAGACGGCGCGCGAAGGCGGCGGCGGCGGGTTGATGAGTGTCATGCGCGGCGGGCGGGTTTTTGAAAAGGTGGGGGTGAATGTCTCGGCCGTTCATGGCGAACTGGCCCCGCGTGCGCAAAAAGCGATGGCGGCGCGCGGCGTGGCGGGGATGGCGGATGATCCGCGCTTTTGGGCCAGCGGAATAAGTCTGGTCGCCCATATGCGCAACCCGCAATCGCCCGCCGTGCATATGAACACCCGAATGTTTTGGACGCCCCATGCCTGGTGGTTTGGCGGCGGGGCCGATTTGAACCCTGCAATTGAATATGCCGAGGATACCGCGCATTTCCACGCCCAAATGCAGGCCGCTTGTGATGCCCATTCGCCCGATTACTACCCCAAGTTCAAGGCTTGGGCGGATGAGTATTTCTTTGTCCCCCATCGCGGGCGCGCGCGCGGCGTGGGCGGGATTTTTTATGATGATTTGAACACCGGCAATTGGGCGGCAGATTTTGCCTTTACGCAGGCCGTGGGGCGCGCCTTTTTGCCTGCCTTTGTGCCGCTGACGGAAAAGCGCTGCGCGCAGGCCTTTACCGAAACTGACCGCGAGGCGCAATTGATCCATCGCGGTCTTTATGCCGAATATAACCTGGTCTATGATCGCGGCACAAAGTTTGGGCTAGAAACAGGCCATGACGCCAATGCCGTGCTGATGAGCCTGCCGCCTGTGGCCAAGTGGACGTAAGACGGGCCTAACTTGCCCGCACGGTTTCAATCATCAGCGCGACATGATCTGGGTTGGCATCGGGCGTAATCCCGTGGCCTAGGTTGAAAATATGCGGGCCTTTGGAAAAAGCATCCACCACGCGGCGGGTTTCCCTGACCAAATCCGCGCCGCCTGTGACCATATGGCTAGAGGCCAGATTGCCTTGCACGCAGCCCGACACTTGCACGTGCTGTGCCGCCCATTCGGGGGTGACGGAATTATCGATGGCCACGCAATCGGCCCCAGTGGCCTTGGCAAAGCCGACATATCCCTCGCCCGCCTCGCGCGGGAAGGCGATGATGGGCAGATCAGGGTGACGTGCCTTAAGCGCGGCAATGATGCGGGCGGCGGGTTTCACTGCAAAATCCGTGAAATCTTGGCCCTTTAGGCTGCCTGCCCAAGAATCAAACAGTTTGACCACTTCGGCCCCTGCCTGCACTTGGCAGGACAGATATTCAATCGTCGCATCTGAAATGGCATCAATCAGCCCCGAAAAAGTGGCCCGATCTGCGGCCTTTAGCGCATGGGCGGGCGCTTGGTCAGGGGTGCCGCGCCCGGCGATCATATAGCTGGCCACTGTCCAAGGCGCGCCCGCAAAGCCGATCAGGGTGGTCTGCGCCGGCAATTCCTTTTTTAGAATGCGCAAGGTTTCATAAATCGGCGCTAGCGTGTCATGGATGTCATCGGGGCCCCGCAGCGCCGCCAATTGTGCGGGCGTGGTCAGCGTTGACAAGCGCGGCCCTTCACCCGTTTCAAACCACAAATCGGCCCCCATGGCCTGTGGCAACAGCAAAATATCGGCAAAAAGAATCGCCGCATCAAAGCCATAGCGGCGAATGGGTTGCAGCGTGACTTCTGCGGCCAAATCCGAATTATAGCACAGCGATAGGAAATCCCCTGCCTGCGCGCGGGTGGCACGGTATTCGGGCAAGTAGCGGCCCGCTTGGCGCATCATCCAAATTGGGGGCGTGGGAAGGGTCTCGCCGCGCAGCGCGCGCAGAATTGTCTTTTGCGTCATCAGGCTCTCCGTTTGGGGCATTGTTCCGCTGGCGGCAAGGAAGTCAAGCCTTGGGCGCTGTTTTTGCCGCCCCATTTAGCCATAG